>JACQVX010000149.1 GCA_016209495.1 Planctomycetota bacterium | reverse complement strand
CGCCGTCCCCCAGGCGGCCCGGAAGGGCCACCACCCGAGGGCCGCCAGGAGGGAAGTCACGGCGACCAGTCGCCCAAGGAAGCGGCCCGGCGCCGCCCCGGAGGCGCCCTCAGCCCCTACCACCGTAGACCTCCCGGTGGAGGTTGAAGAGCGCCACCCCGAAGCCGGCCAGGACCCCGGCGAGGGTGAGCAATCCACCCCAGTCCCACCGGCGGTCCAGCCACCACCCGGCCCCGGCCGCGACGCCTATGGTGAGCGCGAACTGCAGGCCCATGTGCGAAAGACGCAGGTAGGCCCGCGTGCGCCCGTCCCGATCGCGCCCGCCCCGGTCCCCGTCGATGACAGCCCCTACCCCCACCCCAGCTCCGCGAAGGTCTCGCGGGGTCCGTGGCGAGGCGGCGGCGGATCCTAGCCCCGAGCGGGGGCGAGTCAATGCCGAAATGGCCTACCGCCCCTCCTCGCCGCCGGGGGCCCTGAGGCGGGCCACGGCCTCGTCGATCGCGGTGCGCGTCTCCTCCCACTCGTCGTAGCCGGCGTCGTAGTCCGGCTCGTCCGCTTCTTCCCCGCCCTTGCCCTCCTCGCCCCCCTCCCCCAGGGCCTCGCCTGTCGGAGCCGGTGCCGGCGCCAGCTGCGCGCTCAGCCGCTCCAGGGGGGCGATGGCCGCGGGGTTGCCCAGCTCCGCGAGGGCGGCCACCACCTCGGGCCGGTCCATGGGCTCGCTGGCCGCCAGCATCTCCAGGAGGGCGGGGAGGACCCGGGGGTCGTCGTGGTGTTCCGCCAGGAACGCGGCCAGGGGGCCCCGCTGCGGATAGGCCACCGACCTGGCGTGGCGGAGGAGGGCGTCCAGCGAGCGTGGGTCCGCGATGTCGCAGAGCCGCTCCAGGGCACGCCCCTGCAGGAGCGGGTAGTCGTCCCACTCGGCCGCCGCCAGCCAGGGGTGGATCTCCTCCATCCCCCAGGCCGTTGAGGCCGTCTCCACCAGGGCGTCCAGGAAGCTGCCCGCGAGGAGGGCATCGCCGAACGGGGCGTCCCCGGGCGCGGTGGATTGGCCGGGTTGGACGAAGATGGTGAAGGGCGTGGGTTCGCTCCCCTCGAAGGCGGCCTCGTGGACCAGGGCCCCGGCGGCCCACAGGCGCAGCGTCCCCGAGACGTCGGCCCCGGTGTAGCGATCGCCCGCCCCCTCGTACTCGGCCGAGACCGCCGTCCCGGAGACAGCGACCTCCAGACGGACCTCAGCCCCCCCGACGCCGAGGCCCAGGCGCTGGATGAAGCCCCGCGTCACCCCGAGCACCTCCTCCCGGAAGCCCCCGGGGGGGTCCCCCTCCTCGACCGTCACCTCCAGGTCCACGGCGGTGGCGCGCCGCAGGGCCTCGCGCGCGGCCTCGGGCAGCCCGGCCGGCGGCTCGCCGCGGATGGCCGAGAGGAGCCTGGCGCGGGCCTGGGCGGTGCGCGCCGCCTCCAGGTGGGCCCTGGCGGCCTGCACGTTGCGGTCCCCGGGGGCGAGCGCCTCCGCGTCCCGCAGGATGGCCTCGGCCCCGTCCAGATATCCCGCCGCGACGAGCGCGTCCTGTTCCGCGAGGAGCGCCGCGACCTGGGCGAGGCGGGCCCCCTCCTCCCGGGCCCGGGCCTCGTCTCGGGCCTCCGCCTCCGCGCGGGCCCGGGCCTCGTCTCGGGCCTCCGCCTCCGCGCGGGCCCGGGCCTCCGCCGCGAGCCCCTCCGCCAGTTCCGCCTGGATCTGTCTCGCGCTGGCCATGGCCGAGCGCACCTGCGCCTCCTGGCGTCTCTGGGCCGTCGCACGCCACAGGACCAGGCCCACGGCGCCGCCGGCCCCGATCACCAGGGCGAGGGCGAGGCAGCCCAGACAGCCCACGACCACCCAGGTGCCCCGGGATCCATCCACGGGTGGCCAGTGTATGGGCCTCTCGCGGGATGTCCACGGAAAGCCCGCGGGCTGTATCCTGAGGGCCAACCATGCCCCCCCTCGTCCACTCCCCCTACCCCTGGCACGAGACCCTGCTCTGGCCCCTGCGCCACGCGCGGCCCTCCGTGGCCAACCCCACCGGCCTGGGCCTCGCGCCGCTTTGTTGGCGGCGCGAGGGACCCGAGGAGGGCGGGCCCCGCGCGAGGCTCGCCTTCCTGGGGGACCTGATGCGCTACTTCGGCGAGCGCCTGCCGCGGGTCCATGAGTCCCTGCGCCAGGTCCTGGGCCGCGCGGACCGGGTCCTCGTCAACTGCGAGGGGCCGGTGATCCGCCGTCGCATGGAGGGACGACGCCTGGTGAGCTTCACCTTCGACCTGGCGGAGGACTATCTCGCGGGGTGCCTGGAGGCCCTGGGGGTTGCCCCCGGGAGCTGCACCTTGGGCCTGGCCAACAACCACACGGGCGACCACGGCGGCGGCGGCCTGGAGGCCACGCTGGAGGCCCTGGGGAGGCTGGGGCTGGGCGCCGTGGGGACCACGGGCCAGCCGCTCGCCGTGGTGGAGGCGGGCCCCTGGCGGATAGGCCTCGCGGCGTGGACCCAGTGGGAGAACCGGCCCTTGCCCGATGGCTCGCCCCGCCCCTGGCGCGACGGGGACGTCCAGGCCACCGACTGGGCCGCCCTCCGCGCACGCGAGGGCCTGCACCTCCTGGCGGGCGCGCCGCACTGGGGCTGGGAGTTCGAGCACTTCCCCCGCGCCATGACCCGTGCGCTGGCGGCACGACTCCTGGGGTCGGGCTTCGACCTCCTGGTGGGGCACCACCCCCACGTCCTCCAGGGCATCGAGCGCGCAGGCGAGGGCCTGTGCTTCTACAGCCTGGGCAACCTCTACGGCGTCCAGCTCTCCTGGCCCACCCACCTGGGGGCCATCCTGGAGGTCACCTTGGCCCCGGGGCCGGACGGCGGCCCGCGGGTCGAGGGCTACGAGCTCTTCCCCTTCTTCCTCCTCAGGGTCGGCGGGGAGCCGCGCCTGGTGCCCGTGGACGCCCTGGAGGCGCCGCTCAGGAGACGCTGTCTGCGCCGGCTGGGGCTCGTCTACGAGACAGGATCGCCAGCAGGGCCGGGGTGACCGTCAGGTCCGCGGCCAGGGCGAGGATCAGGGTCAGGACGCAGGCCCCACCGAAGACGCGGTTGGCGTGGATGGTAGAGAGCAGGAGGACCGAGAAGCCCCCCGCCAGGATGACCGTGGTCTGGATGAGGGCCGGCCCCACCTCCTCCAGGGTGAGCCACACGGCCTCGGCCCCGGCCTCTCGCCGCTGGCGGACCGCGGCGATGAGGTGCAGGGTGTCGTCCACGGCGATGCCGAAGGTCACGCAGAAGACCAGGCTGGAGACCACCTCGAGCGCCACGCCGCAGGCGGCCATCCCCGCCAGGATGAAGAGCAGGGGCAGCAGGTTCGGGATGAGGCTCGCCAGGGCCACGGTCACGGAGCGCGCCAGGGCCAGGAACGAGGCCGTCACCACGACCAGGGCGAGGGCGAGGCTGTAGAGGAGGTTCCTCACCAGGGACTGGTGGACCGCCTGGCCCATGAGGGTGGCGCCGGTGATCTCCAGGCGCAGGTCCGGCGGCAGGCGGCGTCCGGCCGCCTCCGCGACCCGGCGCACCAGGTCGAAGAAGGCGGGGGTGTAGAGGTTCCGGACCCGCACCACCACGCGCGTGGCGTCCCTCCGGGCCGAGACCAGGTCCAGGGTCGGGTCCGAGGGCTCGGCCCCCTCGTAGAGGAAGAGGTACTGGGCCACGGCCTCCGGGGTCGCCGGGAGCACCTCCGTCCCGGGCGCGCGCTCGTGGAGGATGTGGTGCATGTCCTTCAGGTAGTCCGTGAGCGCCAGGACATGGAGCACCCCGGCCTCGCGAAAGGCGGTCCCGCGCAGCTCCGCCACCAGGCCGTCCACGGCCCTCAGGGCCGCGAGGTCCAGGGCCCCCCCGGGCCGCTGGCCACGCAGCACGACCTGGAGGGCCGAGACGCCCCCGAAGCGGGCCTCGACGAACTCGCGGGTCTGGACCAGCCGCGTCTCCGGGCCGAAGTCGCCCAGCATGCGGGACTCGACGCGCAGCCGGCCCAGGACCGCCACGGCCGGTAGCGCGACGAGGGCCGCCGCCGCCAGGACCCGCCAGGGTCTGGGTTCGCCCAGGCGGACCGCGAGGCGCGCCAGGCGCTCGGTGAGGCCATGGGCCGCCCCCGGGCGGGCCTCCACCAGCGCGGGCCAGCGGGCCAGGAGCGGCGGCAGGACGAGGAAGGTCGCGGCATAGGCCGCCATCGTCCCCAGTGCCACGGGCAGTCCGAAGTCGCGCACCATGGGGACGTCGCTCGCGGCCATGGAGCCGAAGCCCGCGGCCGTCGTGACGCTGGTCAGGAGGCAGGCAAGGCCCACCTCGGGCAGCGCCCGTTCCACTGCCTCCCGCCCCGGGGCGCCACTCGCGCGCAGCGTCCGGCAGCAGTGGATGAGGTGCACCGAGTCCCCCACGCAGACGACGCACAGGATCACCGGGATGGCCGTGGAGATCAGGTTGAGGGGGACGTCCAGCAGGGCCATGCCCCCCAGGGTCCAGAGGACGCTCAGCGCCACCACCAGGGTGGCGGCGGCGCCGCCTCGCAGGCTCCCCAGGACCCAGGCCAGGATGGCCACGAGCAGCGCGAAGGCCACCGGGTAGTAGACCCTTGCGTCGCGGCGCATGTGGCCCCGGATCTCGTTCCGCGTCGTGACGAGGCCGTCCACATGGAGAGTCTCTCCCGGGACGAGCCGCGCCTCGAACCAGGCCCGGACCTCCTGGGCGAAGGCGTCCCGGTTGCTCTCGGTGTCGTGGGCCTTGTGCAGGGGGACCAGGAAGGCCGCCGTGGACGCATCCGCGGAGACCACCCGGTCGCGGTAGAGCGGGTTCGCCGGGAGCCGCTCGCGGTAGTTCGCCAGCTCCCCATCGCTCGCGCGGCCCGGCTCGAAGAGGGGCGCCAGTTGCAGGGTGTCGCCCTCGCTCCGGACCCAGGTCACGTGGGAGAGGGAGAGGACCCTCTCCCCGTCCACGCGGGGGAGGCGCCGCAGCGCCTCGGTGAGGGCGTGGACCCGCTCCAGATAGGGCCGCTCCAGTACAGACCCCGCCTCCCGGGTCAGGAGGACCATGGCTGTGGCGTCGTCCCGGCCGAAGTCCTCCATGAAGGCGTCGTAGGTGGCCAGGCGCGGGTCCCGGGTGGGGAAGAGGCTGCGCACGCCGAAGTCCGAGCGCAGGCCCACCGGCCGGCCGGCCAGGCGCGAGAGGGACCCCGGGCAGACCAGGGGGAGGACGGCCAGGGCGCTGGCCACTGCCACCAGGGCCAGGGCGGCCCGCGGATGGCGCAGGCTCAGGAGGAGGAGACGCAACGGGCCAGGGCGCGGGCCGCGGCCTCCACGGTGGCGTCGATGTCCGACTCCCGGTGGGCCAGGGACACGAAGGCCGCCTCGTACTGGGAAGGGGCGAGGTAGACCCCCTCCTCCAGCATGGCCCGGAACCAGGCCGCGTAGAGGGCGGCGTCGCTGGCGGTGGCGCCATCGTAGTCCGCCACGGGACCCGGGGTGAAGAAGGTGCAGAGCATGGACCCCACGCGGGTATGGTAGGAGGGGACGCCGGCCTCCAGGAACACCCCCCGCAGGCCCTCGGAGAGCCGCTCGGAGAGAAGCCCCAGCCGCTCGTAGGCCCCGGGCCGGGAGAGGACCTCGAGGGTGGCCAGGCCCGCGGCCACCGCCAGGGGATTCCCGGAGAGGGTCCCGGCCTGGTAGACCGGCCCCTCCGGCGCCACCCGGGCCATGAGGTCCGCCCGCCCCCCGTAGGCCCCCACCGGCAGGCCGCCGCCGATGACCTTCCCCAGGCAGGTGAGGTCCGGGGCGACGCCGTAGAGGACCTGGGCCCCGCCCCAGGCCACCCGGAAGCCGGTCATGACCTCGTCGAAGACGAGGAGCGCCCCCGCGCCCCGCGTCAGCTCGCGCACCCCCTCCAGGTATCCGCGCACCGGCGGGACCACGCCCATGTTTCCGGCCACCGGCTCCAGGATGAAGGCGGCGATGCGGCCCGGGTAGGCGCGGAACAGCCCGTCGAGGTCGTCCAGGTCGTTGTAGCGCGCCACCAGGGTGCAGGAGGCGTAGGCCGCGGGGACCCCGGGGGAATCGGGCGTCCCCAGGGTTGTGGCCCCGCTCCCCGCGCGGACCAGGAGCCCGTCGGCGTGGCCGTGGTAGCCCCCGGCGCACTTGACCACGAGGTCGCGCCCCGTGGCCGCCCGGGCCAGCCGCAAGGCGCTCATGGCGGCCTCGGTGCCGCTGTTGACGAGACGCACCCGCTCGAGGGAGGGCAGGGCCTCCACCAGGCGCCGCGCCAGTGCCGTCTCCGCCAGGGTGGGGGCACCGAAGCTGGACCCGAGCCGCAGGGCCCGCGTCACCGCCTCCACCACCTCCGGGTGGGCGTGGCCCAGGATGAGCGGACCCCAGGAGCCCACGTAGTCGATGTAGTCGTTGCCGTCCACGTCGCGGACGCGGGCCTCGAAGCCGCTCTCCAGGGTCAGGGGCTCGCCCCCGACGGCGTGGAAGGCCCGGACGGGGGAGTTGACGCCGCCGGGCATGAGGCGGCGGGCCGCCTGGTGCGCCTCCCGGGACCGCGCCGTGGACCTCAACCCCGCAGCCACCGCGCGGCCTCCAGGGCGTAATAGCTGATGATGATGTCCGCCCCCGCGCGCCGGATGGCCGTCAGGGCCTCCAGGGCCGCTCGGCGCTCGTCCAGCCAGCCGCGCTCGGCCGCGGCCTTCAGCATGGCGAACTCCCCGGAGACCTGGTAGGCGGCCAGGGGAACGCCGGGGAAGGCGTCCCGCACCCTCCGCACCACGTCCAGGCAGGGCAGGGCCGGCTTGACCATCACCAGGTCGGCCCCCTCCTCCAGGTCCAGCGCCACCTCCCGCAGGGCCTCCCCGCCGTTGGCCGGGTCCATCTGATAGCCCCGCCGGTCGCCGAACTGGGGCGTGCCCTGGGCGGCCTCGCGGAACGGGCCGTAGTAGGCGCTCGCGTACTTGGCGGCGTAGGAGAGGATGGGGACCTCCCCGTGGCCGTCCGCATCCAGGGCCGCCCGTATGGCCCCCACCCGCCCGTCCATCATGTCGCTGGGGGCCACCACCTGGGCCCCGGCCCGGGCGTGGGTCACGGCCTCCCGCGCCAGGAGCTCCAGGGTGGCGTCGTTGTCCACCGTCCAGTCCTCGCCCCGGCGCCGCACTACGCCGCAGTGGCCGTGGTCCGTGTACTCGCAGAGGCAGACGTCGGTGATGACGAGGAGCTCCGGCACGCCCTCCCGCAGGGCGCGCACCGCCCTCGGGATCACCCCGTCCTCGGCCCAGGCGGCGCTCCCCTGGGCGTCCTTGGCCTCCGGGATGCCGAAGAGGATCACCGCCCCCACCCCGACCTGGCGGGCCCGCAGGGCCTCCTTCAGGGCCTCGTCCACCGAGAGCTGGGCGTGGCCCGGCATCGAGGCGATGGGCCGCCGCTCGCCCCGGCCCGGCCGGATGAAGAGGGGCAGGACGAACCGCGAGGCGTCGAGGCGGGTCTCCTGCACCATGTCCCGGAGGACCGGATAGCCCCGCAGGCGGCGCAGGCGTGTGACGGGGAAGCCCATGGGGGGCCGGATTCTATCTCCCACGGCGACCCGCGCCCAGGCGTGTTTTGACTCCCACGCCCGCCGCGCGTATTCTCTCGCCCCCCCTGGAGGCCCGACCATGACCCCCTCCCTGCTCGCCCCGTTCGCCCTGGCGGCCCTGGCCCTCCAGTCGGCGCCAGCCACTATCCCCGTGGACGAGGTCCGTCCGGGGATGCGGGGCCACGGCCTCACGGTCTTCCAGGGGACCGCCATCGAACGGTTCCAGGTGGAGGTGGTGGACGTCATCCCGAACTACTTCCCCTCCCAGGATCTCATCCTCATCCGCTGCGCGGGCCACGGCCTGGAGGAATCGGGGATCGTCTCGGGGATGAGCGGCAGCCCCATCTACCTGGAAGACCGCCTGGCCGGTGCCCTGGCCTACGGCTGGAACTTCTCCCGAGATCCCATCGCCGGCGTCACCCCCATCGACGACATGCTCCGGGAGCTGGAGCGCCCCCGCACGCGAGTGGGCATGGCCCTCCCGGACGACCCGGCCGCGCCCGGCCTGAGCCCGGTCCGCTCCCCCCTGAGCTTCGGCGGCTTCGCCCCCTCGGTGGTGGATGCCCACCGGGGACTCTTCGATCGGTTCGAGATCCTTCCCTTCTCCGGCGGGGCCGGCGGGGCCGGCGGGGCCGAGGACGGCCCCCCGCCGCCCCTCGTCCCCGGGGCCGCCGTCGGGGTGCAGCTCGTACGCGGCGACCTGGACGTCACTGCCACCGGCACCGTCACCTGGGCCGGCGACGGCAAGGTCCTGGCCTTCGGCCACCCCTTCTTCAATGGCGGCGAGTGCGCCTTCCCCATGACCTCGGCGAGGGTACACCTCGTCCTCTCGCGCCTCTCCAGCTCCTTCAAGTTCGCCTCGCCGGTGGCGCCGGCGGGGACCGTGGTGCAGGACCGGCAGACCTGCATCCTCGGCGACCTGGGGTCCTCGCCGGACATGCTCCCGGTGCGTCTGACTGTCCGCAACGAGGGGACGGGACAGGATCGCGAGTTCCGTCTCGAGGTGGTGCGACAGGCGGCCCTGAGCCCCGGCCTCATCGGGATGGCCGTCTCCAACGCCCTGACGGTCACCGAGGCCGCCAGCTCCCCGGCCACGGTAGAGCTGAAGCTCCGCGTCGGCCTCGAGGGCCACGCCCCGGTGGAACGCACGGACCGCTTCTTCAGCCTTGGCGGCGCCGCCGCCTTCAACCTGGCGCCCCTCTTCGCCCGCATCCTCGGCAACCCCTTCCAGGAGGTACGCCTGGACTCCGTGGACCTGCAGGTCCTCGTCCACCCGGGCCGGCGCGAGGCGCGTCTCGCCCGCGTGTCCGTTCTGGGCGACGTCCCCGTGCGGGCCGGCAGGCCGTGTCGGCTCGTGGCGGAGCTGGCCCTCTTCGACGGGGAACGCCGCACGGTGGAGCTGGAGCTGCCGGTGCCCGAGGACGCGCCCGGCGAGGTCCTGCGCGTCGAGGTGACAGGCGGCGGCCAGACGACGGTGGACGCCCCGCCCCCCGCGGACCTGGACGACCTGCTGAGTTTCCTCGGCCGGGACTTCCACGCCTCGCAGGTGGTGGCCACCGTCCACCGGCAGAACCGCTTCCGGGTGGTCCTGGAGGGACACCTGCTCCGGGGGCTCCCGCCCTCCGCCATCGGCCTGCTCAACCCGCCCCACGACACGGGGAGCGAGGCGGATCTGGACTGGTTCCAGGTGGCCACCGAGGTCCCCTGGGTCGTGCAGGGCGCCCAGTCCCTGGCCCTCCCCGTGAGGCGGGACTAGCCGTGGGACCGGCGCGCGGCCTCGCCCCCCTCCTCTCGGCCGCCCTGGCGGCGGCCCTCCCGGCGCCGGCCGGGGCCGTCTCCCCGCGCTTCCTCGAGGACACGACGGCCGAGGACTTCGCCCAGGGCGAGGCCCGCGGGGTGGTGGTCCGCCCCGAGGGCTCGCTCGCCGTGGGGCGTGCCACGACGCGGATCGCGCTGGCCGAGGCCAACGCCTGGAGCCTCCTGGCCACCCCCACGGGGGAGGCCTACGTCGGCACCGGGGTGCACGGCGCCATCGCCCGCGTGGTGGGCGATCGGGCCGAGCGGGTCTACGAGACCGGTGAGCTGGCGGTCACCTGCATGGTCGAGGCCGGTGGCGCCATCTACGCCGGGACCATCCCCAACGGACGCGTCTTCCGTATCTCCCCCGAGGGCGGGATCGCCGAGCTCGTGAGGCTGCCGACCCCCTACGTGTGGCGCCTGGTGGCCCAGGACGCGTCCACGCTCTGGGCGGCGACGGGCGACGAGGGCCGCCTCTATCGCATCGCCATCGGCGCCGACGGGACGGGCCGCGCGGAGCTGGCCGCCACGGCGCCGGACCGGAACGTGGTGGCGCTCCTGGCACTCGCCGGGGGCGAGGTACTGGCGGGCACGGCCCCGCAGGGGCTGGTCCTCCGCCGCCGTCCGGGCGCGGACGGGTTCGAGGCCCTGGCCTCCTTCGGGGACGCGGAGGTGAAGGCCCTGGCGCCGAGGGCCGGCGGTGGGCTCCTGGTGGCCCTGAACCGCATGGCCGATGTCTCGGGCAGCGTCGAGGACCTCGCCACCCACGCCCACATCCTGGCCAAGGACCCCGGCTCGGGGCGGGCCCGGACGGCCCTCGTGGGCTCCCTCTGGGCCCTGGGCCCCGCCGGCGGGGCGGAGCCGCTCTGGGAGGGAGGGAAGGACTTCATCGTGGACCTGGCGGCGGGGGCCGACGGGACCGCATGGCTGGCTACCGGGAACCGGGGTCGGGTCGTGGCCGTGGACACGGACGGCCAGGCCCTCACCGCCTTCGATTTCGAGGAGAGCCAGGTGCAGGCCCTGCTCCTCGACCCGGAGGGCCAGCCCTGGCTGGCGGGGACGGGGAACGGCGGGGCCCTCTACCGGGTGGAGGCCGGGCCTGCCGAGTCCCCGGGCTTTGACTCCAGGGTACTGGACGCCGGGTTCCCCGCCCGGTGGGGCCGGCTGTGGGTCGAGGCCACGGGCCCGGTGCGCGCGCGCGCCCGCGCCGGGAACACGCCCAGGCCGGACGCCACCTGGACCGCGTGGGGCGAGCCCCTGGAGGACTTCCCGGCCCCCGCGGGGGTGGGCGAGGGACCCTGGCGCTACCTCCAGTACCGCGCCGAGCTTGTCTCGCCCGAGAGCCGCGTCGACTCGGTCCGTGCCGCCTGCCTCCCGGCGAACCAGCGCCCGCGGGTCACCTCGGTCGCGGTGGAACCGACCCCACCCGCCGAGGGAGACGCCGCGGACGGGGGCGCGGGGGCGGGCCGGCTCCGCCTCCGGAAGCTGTCCTGGGTGGCCGAATCCCCGGACGGCGACGAGCTGGAGTACGAGGTCTGGCTCCGGCGGGAGGGGGATGAGACCTGGCGCCGTCTGGACCGCACGCCTCACCGGAGGGAGACGGAGCTCGTCTGGGATTCCCTGAGCGTCCCCGATGGACGATACGAGCTACGGGTGGTGGCCACCGACGCGCCCGCCAACCCCGCCGACCGGGCCCTCACGGCCCAGCGGACCTCCCTGCCCTTCCTGGTGGACAACGGCCGTCCCGAGATACGCGACCTGGGCTTCAAGGACGGCCGCCTCCGGGCCACGGTAGTGGACGCGGCCTCCGCCGTGAGCCGCATCGAGGTTTCCCTGGACGGCGAGGAGTGGCTGCCGGTCTACCCCGAGGACCTGATCCTCGACGACACCACGGAGCGGCTGGACTGGTTCCTTCCCGTGGGCCTTCCCCCTGGTCCCCATTTCATCAGCGTCAGGGCCGCCGATGAGGCAGGCAACGCGGTCGTGGCCCGCCTGGACTTCCGGGTGGAGTAGGCCTCCGACGTCCCGCCTACAGTTTCTGGATCAGGGTGATCAGCGGCATGAAGAGGGCGATCACGATGAAACCCACGCTGCCTCCCATGCCCACGATGATGATGGGTTCGAGCAGGCTGGTCATGGACTCCACCGCCACGTCCACGTCGTCCTCGTAGTTCTCGGCGATCTTCACCAGCATCTTGTCCAGCTCGCCCGTCTCCTCGCCGACGTCGATCATGTTGATGACCAGGTCGTCGAAGACCCCGCTCTGGCCCAGGGGACCCGCGATGCTCTCGCCCTCCCGGATGGACCCGTGCACGTCATCGATGGCCTTGGCGAGGACCGCGTTCCCGATGGCCTCCCTGACGATGGAGAGGGCATCGAGGATGGGGACGCCCGAGGCGATGAGGGTCCCCAGGGTCCGGGTGAACCGGGCGATGGTCCCCTTCTTCGCGATCATCCCGAAGACGGGGACATACATCATCGCCTTGTCCAGGGCATACCGTCCCGCCGGGTTCGCCGCCACGGCCCGGTAGATCACGATCCCCAGGCCGATGAAGAGCGGGGCGCTCCACCAATATCCCTGCACCAGGGCCGACATGTCCAGGAGGGCCTGGGTCATGGCGGGCATGTCCACCCCGGTCTCCTTGAACATCTTCTCGAAGGTGGGCACCACCTTCGTCATGATGAAGCCCAGGATCACCCCCGCCACGGTGATAACCACGACGGGGTAGATCATCGCCCCGATGATCTTCTTGCGCAGCCGCAGGCTCTTCTCCATGAAGATGGCGAGGCGCTCCAGGATGGTGTCGAGCACGCCGCCCGCCTCCCCGGCCTTCACCATGTTCACGTAGAGCTTGTCGAAGGTCTTGGGGTGCTTGCCCAGGGCCTCGGAGAAGGTGCTCCCGCTCTCCACCTCCTCGGCCACGTCCATCAGGTCGTTCTTCAGCTTGCAGGGCTTGAGCTGGCCCTCGAGGATCTTCAGGCTGCGCACGATGGGGAGGCCGGCGTCCTGCAGCGTGGAGAGTTGCTGGGTGAACTGGGTGAGCTGCTTCTTGCTGACCCCCCCCACGGTGAACTGCTTCTTCTTGGCCCCGGGGGCCGCGGCCGCCGGGCCCTTCTTCCCCCCGCCCTCCGTGAGCTTGGTGACGAACAGGCCCATGCTCTTGATCTTCGCTCGGGCGTCGTCCTGGGAAGTGGCCTCGATGTCCTTCTTGACCTTCTTCCCGGCCTTGTCCATCGCCTCAAAGGTAAAGACCGGCATCTGGACCTCCGAAAGCTCGAGCCACCCGCTGTCCCCCTGGGCAGTCCGGCGTCGAGGATTATATAGCCTGGGTCAGTTGGAGACCACGGTCTCCTTCACCACCTCCTCGATGGTGGTCACACCGTCGTAGATCACCAGGAGTCCGGAGTCCCGGAGGGTGTACATCCCGGCCTCCAGGGCCACGCGGCGGATCATGGAGGTGGAGATGTCCCCCATGATGGCCTCGCGGAGCCGTTCGCTCGTGAGCATGATCTCGAAGAGGGCGATCCGCCCCCTGTAGCCCGTGTTGTTGCACTCCTTGCAGCCCTTCCCGAAGAAGAACCGCTTCCCTCCCACCTTGTCCCGGGTCAGCTCCAGTTCGTAGAGCTCCTCGTCGGTGGGCTGGTACTCCTCGCGACAGTTGCGGCAGATGGATCGCACCAGCCGCTGGGCGACGACCGCCTCCGTCACCGCCGCCACCAGGAAGGGTTCCACGCCCAGGTCCACCAGTCGCGTGATGGCGCTCGGTGCGTCGTTGGTGTGCAGGGTGGAGAGGACCAGGTGCCCCGTGAGGGCCGCCTCGACGGCGATCTGGGCCGTCTCCAGGTCGCGGATCTCGCCCACGAGCACCTTGTTCGGGTCCTGGCGCAGGATGGCGCGCAGGCAGGTCGCGTAGGTGACGCCGATGTCCGGATTGACCTGGCACTGGATGATGCCCTCCAGGTCATACTCCACCGGGTCCTCGGTCGTGATGATCTTCACCCCGGGCTGGTTGCACTCCACCAGGGCCGAGTAGAGGGTCGTGGTCTTGCCCGATCCGGTGGGGCCGGTGACGAGGACGATCCCGTTGGGCTTGGAGATGAGCGACCGGATGACCTTGAGCTCCCGGGGGCGCAACCCGATCCGCTCGAGGTCCAGGTTCACGTTGGACCGGTCCAGGATACGCATCACCACGCTCTCGCCGAACATCGTGGGAAGCGTGCTGACGCGTAGGTCCACCGGCTTGGACCCGATGTTCAGCTCGATGCGGCCGTCCTGGGGCATCCGGGTCTCGGCGATGTCCAGCCCGCTCATGACCTTCACCCGGCTCGTGATGGCGGAGGCCAGGTGGGCCGGCGGGGGCATCATCTCGTAGAGGATCCCGTCCACCCGGTATCGGATCTTGAACTCCCGCTCGAAGGGTTCCAGGTGGATGTCCGACGCCTTGGCCTTGATCGCCTGGAGGAGCACCAGGTTGAGCAGCTTGACCACCGGGGTGCTGTTGGCCATCTCCTGGACCTTCTCCAGGTCCACCTTCTCGTTGCCGGTCTCGTGGATCTCGAAGTCCGCCTCGTTGATCCCGGCCTCGTTGAGAATGCTCTCGTAGCTGTCCGTCGTGGCCACCTGGCCCCGGTAGTAGCGATCCAGGGCGGCCTGGACCGCGTCCGGGTTGGAGACCGCCCCCTGCACCTCCTTGTTGATCATGAAACGCAGGTCGTCGAGGATGGCCGGGTTCATCGGGTCGGCCATGGCCACGGTGAGCACACCCTCCTCGAACCACACGGGTATCACCTGGTAGGTCTCCGCGATGTTCAGCGGGACCATCGCGATGACCTCCTCGGGGATCTCCACCTCCTCCAGCTCCACCACGTCCATGCCGGCCTGGGCACCCAGGGCAAAGAGCATGTCCTTTTCGCTGATGTAGCCCAGCTCGACGAAGATCTTCCCGAGGGCGCCGCCCTTCTGCTTCTGCATCGCGAGGGCCTGCTGGACCTCGGCCTCGGTGACCAGGTCCATCTCCTTCAGGAGCTGTCCCAGCGACTTCCTCATGCCTGGCGACTCCTCACGACTCCCTAGCCCGCGGCGGCGGCGCCGGACCGGGTGAAGGCCTCGACTTTCCGCTGCATCTCCTCGCCGTCCTGGGCGCACTCCATCATGTCGGCGTACTTGATGGTCTTCTCCTGGAACAGCTTGAACAGCGAATCGTCCAGGGTGGTCATGCCCAGTTTCCCGCCGGTCTGGATCTCGCTCGTGAGCCGATGGGCCTTGTTCTCGCGGATGAGGTGGGAGATGGCGGGGGTGCGGATCATGAGCTCGAAGGCGGCCACGCGCCCCTTCACCCCGGCACAGGGGATGAGGGCCTGGGAGAGGACCGCCAGCAGGCACGTGGAGAGCTGTGCCCGGATCTGCTCCTGCGACTGCACCGGGAAGGCGTCGATGAGGCGGTTGACCGTCTCCGCCGCCCCGATGGTGTGCAGGGTCCCCATGACCAGGTGCCCGGTCTCCGCGGCGGTGACGGCTATGGAGATGGTCTCCAGGTCCCGCATCTCGCCCAGGAGCACGACGTCGGGGTCCTGGCGCAGCGCCCGTCGCAGGGCCTCGGACCAGCCAGACACGTCCACCCCCACCTCGCGCTGGGTGATGATCGATTTCTTGTGCTGGTGGTAATACTCGATGGGGTCCTCGATGGTGATGATGTGGCAGTCCGCCTCCGCATTGATGAAGTCGATCATCGTGGCCATCGTGGAGGTCTTCCCGCTCCCCGTGGGGCCCGTGATCAGGATCAGGCCGCGGGGCTGGAACAGGAGGTTCTTGACCTGGTTGGGCAGTCCGATCTCCTCGAAGGTGAAAAGACGCCGCGGTATCTGGCGCAGGACGATGCCGATGCTCCCGCGCTGGCGGAAGACGGAGACGCGGAAGCGCGCCTTGTCGCCGTAGGCGAACGCGAAGTCGCTCCCCCCGCCTTCGTTCAGCTCTTGCTGGTTCCGCTCGCTGGAGATGCTCTTCATGAGGTTCAGGGTGTCGTCGGGTGTGAGCGGGGTCGACTGGATGGACCTCAGTCGCCCATCGATGCGCAGCGTGGGCGCCCTGCCGACGGCCAGGTGGATATCGCTGGCCTTCTTCTCGATGGCCAGTTCGAGCATCTTGTCGATTTGCAAGGCCTGGTCCCCCCGTTGGCGGCGTCAGAGCGCCAGGTCCGCCTGGTGGGTGATGCGTAACACCTCGTCCAGCGTGGTCACGCCCATGAGCACCTTGCGGCAGGCGTCCTGTTGCAGCGTGGCCATCCCGCTGCGGACTGCCGCCGCGCGGAGGTGATCGGTGGGTGCCTTCTTGAAGGCCAGGTCCCGAAGCTCCGTGTTCATCTCCATGAGCTCGTAGACACCCTTGCGTCCCCGGTAGCCGGTGCCGTTGCACTCCTCGCAGCCCACGGGGCCATAGATCGTGCGATTGCCCACTGCCTGGGGCGCGAGGCCCACCATCTTCAGCTCCGTCTCCTCGGGCTGCACCGGCTGCTTGCACTTCTGGCAGAGCACCCGGATGAGGCGCTGGGCCATGATGGCCAGCACGGCGCTGGAGACCAGGAAGGGCTTCACCCCCATGTCGATGAGCCGCGTGATGGACGACGGGGCGTCGTTGGTATGCAGGGTGGAGAAGACCAGGTGACCCGTGAGGGCCGCCTCGATGGCGATCTTCGCCGTCTCCTCGTCGCGGATCTCCCCCACGAGGACGATGTTCGGGGCCTGGCGTAGCATGGACCGCAGGATCCGCGAGAAATCCAGCCCGATCTTGTGCTTCACCTCGCTCTGGTTGATGCCAGCGATGGCGTACTCGACGGGGTTCTCCGCGGTGATGATCTTGACGTCGGGCCGATTCAGCTCCTGCAGGGCGGCGTAGAGGGTGGTGGTCTTCCCGGAGCCGGTGGGCCCCGTGACCAGGAAGATGCCGTTCGGTCGCTTGATGATCTTCTGGAATTGCTGGTAGTTCCTCTCCTCGAAACCCAGCTTGTCCAGGGTGACCAGGGCCTTCTCCTTGTCGAGGATGCGCAGCACGACGCTCTCCCCGTGGCGGGACGGCAGGGCATTGACCCGGAAGTCCACCGCGCGCCCGGCAATGGTCATGTTGATACGTCCGTCCTGAGGTCTCCGCTTCTCGGCCATGTCCATCCCGGCCATGATCTTGACGCGGCTGATGATCGCCCCCTGTAGCTTCTTCGGGGGCGAGTCCTGCTCCACGCAGACGCCGTCGATGCGGTAGCGGATCCGCAGTTTCCCGGCCATCGGCTCGATGTGGACGTCGCTCGCCCTCTTCTTGATGGCCTCGGTGATGATGAGCTGGACCAGGCGGATGACGGGGGCGTCCTCGTCCTCCTCCTCGACCTTCTCGTCGCCAAGGGCATCGCCGCGCAACTCGATCTCGGAGGACGTCAGGTCGTCGATGACCGCGTCCAGGTCGTTCACCATCCCGTAATACTGGCTGATGGCGTTGCGGACCGCCTCCTTGGTGGCGAGGACCGGTTCCACCTCGGTGTTGAGGATGAACCGCAGGTTGTCCAGGGCGTAGAAGTCCAGCGGGTCGCTGGTGGCGATGACTATGGAGCGCTTCTTCTTCTGGATTGGGACGATGTTGTGCTCGGTGATGACCGAGCGGGGGACGCTCTCGACGACGTCTTGAGGTATTTCCAGTTTCCCCAGGTCGACGAAAGGCAGGGCGAATTGCTTGGCCAGGGCCCGGGTCACGTCCATGGGCGTGACATGCTTCAGCTTCACCAGGGCCTCGCCGATCTTGCAGCCCTTCTCCTTCTGGTAGGCGAGGGCCTCCTCGACCTGCTCGGGCGTGCAGACCCCTCTCTTGACCAGGATCTCTCCGAGCAAGGGTCTGGACAAGGCCGGCACCCCCCGCGCGAGGCGCAAGTCATTGCCGCCTCTCGCGATTCCGCGGGAAGTATAGCGCCCGTCGATCGGGACGGTCAAGGCGCACGCCTTGACGGCCCCCAACGCTCGTGGTACCGTCCGCCCCCCGTGGATTGGCGGCCGCTGGTGCTGGGCGTCCCCCTGGGGCTCGTCGCCCTGGTTTCCGGGTGCTGCAGCCCCGAATGCGGTCGGCGCCTCCACTCCCTGAAGGGAGGTCCCCCCATCACCCCGATCCTGGCCGCCAGTGCCTTCCAGGCGGCCATCCGCGAGGGGGACTATCGCCTGGCCTGGTGCTGTACCAGCCGAACGACCCGGCAAACCTATCCCTATGCGAAGTTCCGTCTGCTCCTCCCCGCCCTGGAGATGCCCGACTCGGACCGATCCGTCTGCGAGTTCATCGCCGGTGCCGTGATCGGGCATCGCGACGCGCTGCCTGAGGATCCGGAACGGGCCATCCTTCGTGTCTCGGACGAGGAGCGGGTATACGACCTGGTCCTGGTGCACGAGGAGGGATTCTTCAAACTCGACCTTCCCGGGACCATCAATGCGAACGCCTATGGAGGTGTGAGGCCATGAGCCCCCAGCGAGTCTTCTTCTTCGGGAACGGCACGGCCGACGGGTCGGCCGACATGAAGCAGGTCCTGGGCGGCAAGGGGGCCGGCCTGGCGGAGATGACCCGCCTGGGAATCCCCGTCCCCCCCGGCTTCACCATCAGCGCGGGGGTCTGCGCCGAGTTCCACCGTAGCGGCGGGCACTACCCGGAGGGCCTTCAGGCCGAGATCGACCGAGCGCTCACCCGCCTGGAGGAAGTCATGGGGAAGCGGTTCGGCGACCCCGCCGATCCACTCCTCGTCTCGGTCCGGAGCGGCGCAGCGGTCTCCATGCCGGGGATGATGGACACGGTGCTCAACCTGGGTCTGCACGACGCGGCCGTGCGGGGGCTGGCCACGCGCACGGGCAATCCCCGCTTTGCCTGGGACGCCTTCCGGCGCTTCATCAACATGTTCGGGGACGTGGTCATGGGGGTCCCCCACGAGGCCTTCGAGGAGGCCATGGACGAGGCGAAGCGGGAGGTCGGGGCCTCCGTCGACACGGACCTGGACGCCACGGCCCTGGAACGCCTGTGCCACCGTTACCTGGACCTCTACCGGAGGCGGACGGGCGCCGACTTCCCGGCGAACCCCAGGGTGCAGCTCAAGCACGCCATCGACGCGGTCTTCCGCTCCTGGATGACCCCCCGGGCCGTGACCTACCGCAAGATCCACGGCATCACCGGCCTCCCGGGGACGGCGGTGAACGTCCAGAGCATGGTCTTCGGGAACATGGGGGAGACCTCGGGCACCGGCGTCTGTTTCACCCGCGACCCCGCCTTCGGCGAGAACCGGCCCTACGGCGACTTCCTCATCAATGCCCAGGGCGAGGACGTGGTGGCGGGCATCCGCGATACCCTGCCCATCGAGGCCATGGCCGAGGCCTTCCCCCATGCCTACCGGGACCTGATGGACGTGCGCTCGCGGCTGGAGCGGCGTTATCGGGACATGCAGGACGTCGAGTTCACGGTACAGGAAGGGCGCCTCTTCCTCCTTCAGACGCGCACCGGGAAGCGGACGGGATTCGCGGCGGTGAAGATCGCCTGCAACCTGGTGGACGAGGGACTCCGCGACCCGGCGGCGGCCCTGCAGACCATCGAGGCCAACAACCTCGAGCACCTTCTGTTCCGGGTCTTCCGCCGCGCCGACAAGGACGCGGCCGTCCGCGCCGGCCGGGTCCTCACCCGCGGCCTCCCCGCGGGGCCTGGCGCGGCCAGCGGCCGGGTAGTGTTCCACAGCGAGGACGCGGAGGCCCGCGCGGCGCGCGGCGAGCGGGTCATCCTCGTGCGGCGCATGACCAGCCCTGAGGACATCGGCGGGATGCACGCCGCGGCCGCCATCCTCACCTCCACCGGGGGCCTCACATCCCACGCGGCGGTGGTGGCCCGAGGCATGGGCAAGACCTGCGTGGTGGGCGCCGGGGCCCTCGCCATCGACCACGCCGACCGGTCCCTCCACGTGGGTGGGCGCCGCCTGCGCGAGGGAGACGAGGTCTCGGTCGACGGCATGACGGGGGAGGTCCTCACGGGGGCCCTGGCCACCGAGGACAGCGAGGTGGCCCAGGCCCTCATCCGCGGGACCCTGCCCCCGGCGGACTCCGAGTGGTGCGGCCGCTTCCAGCGCGTCATGGGGTGGGCCGACGAAAACCGGCGCATGGGGGTGCGGACCAATGCCGACACCCCGGACCAGGCAAGCACGGCGCGGGCCCTCGGCGCGGAGGGCATCGGGCTCTGCCGCACGGAGCACATGTTCTTCGCCCCGGACCGCATCGTGGCGGTCCGGGAGATGATCCTCGCCCGCGGTGCCTCGGAGCGCAGGGCGGCCATCGAGAAGCTCCGTCCCTTCCAGAGGGACGATTTTCTGGGGATCTTCCGGGTCATGGCAGGACTCCCCGTGACCGTCCGGCTCCTGGACCCGCCCCTCCACGAGTTCCTGCCCCACGACGAGCGTTCCACCGAGGAGGTGGCCCAGGCCATGGGCGTAGACGCCCGCACCGTGAGGGAGCGGGCCGAGGCCCTCCACGAGTTCAACCCCATGCTCGGCCACCGAGGATGCCGGCTCGGCATCACCTACCCGGAGATCTACGAGATGCAGGTCGGTGCCATCCCGGAGGCCGCCTGCGACGCCGCGGACGAAGGGGTGGTGGTGCACCCGGAGATCATGATCCCCCTGGTGGGGACGGCGAAGGAGCTGGAGGTCCTGAGGG
>JACQVX010000150.1 GCA_016209495.1 Planctomycetota bacterium | reverse complement strand
TCCTCGCTCCTCGCCTCGCGCCGCCTCGCTCGGCCTCGGTGTTTCACGCAGTGATTGTTCTGCGACTCCTTACCCTCGTGACCGTGGCCGTTCCCTGGCCCATGCCCCCCTACGTCCCCATGACCGCTTGCAAGTTGGTGGCCAGGCCCCATAATGCGCCCCTCGTCATGGTGGGGTCCAACAATACCCCGGTGGAGCTTCGACGCGTCGTCGAGCTCGTCAACAAGTACGGGATGCACGCACGGCCCGCCATGAAGTTCGTGGAGTGCGCCAGCCGGTTCCAGGCGGAACTCTACGTCGTCAAGGGCGAGCAGGAGGTCAACGGCAAGAGCGTCATGGGGATGATGATGCTCGCCGCGGAGCGGGGGGAGCAGCTCACCCTCCGGGCCGTGGGAGGGGACGCGGAAGGGCTCCTGGAGGCGATCGCGACCCTGGTGGGGTCCAGGTTCGGCGAGGAGTAGCGCGGGTTGGAGATCAAGAAGGGGATCCCGGTCTCGCCGGGCTACGCCATCGGCGAGGCCTTCGTCCTCGATAGCGAGGAGTTCCGGATCCCCCAGCGGTTCATCCGCGAGGACGAGGTCGAGGGGGAGCTGGCGCGGTTCCAGCGGTCCGTGCAGGAGGCCTCGGAGGAGGTCCAGGACCTGGCGGCCCAGTCGTCCGAGGCCCTGGGGCCCCAGGTCTCCGAGATCTTCAAGGTGCACCGTGGCCTGCTGGCCGACCCGGTCGTCCTGGCCGAGGTGACCCGGCGCATCCGGGTGAATCGCTTCACCGCCGAGTACGCCACCACCCGCGCCTTCCGGAAATACGTGAAGGCCTTCCGCGGGATCCGGGATGAGTACTTCGCCGACCGGGCCACGGACATCCGCGACATCGAGAAGCGCCTCCTGCGGAAGCTGCTCGGGGCGCGACGCGAGGAGCTGTCCTCCCTCACCCGGAAGGTCATCATCGCCGCCCGGGACCTGACCCCTTCGCAGGCGGCCGCCCTGGACCGGGAGAAGGTCATGGGCTTCGTCACCGACGCCGGGGGGCCCACCTCCCATACGGCCATCGTGGCGAAGGCCATGGAGATCCCCGCCGTGGTGGGGCTGGAGACCATCACGGCGGACCTGGCCGGGGGCGACACGGTCATCGTGGACGGGAACCGCGGTCTGGTCATCGTCGGTCCCGACCCCCAGACCCTGGTGGACTACCAGCGCAGGGCGGACCGCTTCCGGACCTACGAGCGGCGGCTGGCCGCGGAGCTGCGCGACCTCCCCGCGGAGACGCTGGACGGCCACTCCATCAAGGTCATGGCGAACATCGACCTCCCGGAGGAGGTGGGCGCGGCCCTGGCCCGTGGCGCCGAGGGCGTCGGCCTCTTCCGGACGGAATTCCTCTACGAGCGCAATGGCCAGGTCCCCACCGAGGAGGAGCACTACCGGGCCTACCGGGCGGCCGTGGAGGCCATGGGCGGGTTCCCCCTCACCGTGCGCACCCTGGACCTGGGCGGGGACAAGGTCCTCCCGGTCGGGGCGGTCGCCCACGAGCCCAACCCCTTCCTGGGCTGCCGCTCCATCCGATTCTGCTTCCTCCGGCCCGATATCTTCAAGGCCCAGCTCAGGGCCATCCTCCGGGCCTCCGCCCACGGTCGCGTCCGCGTGATGTTCCCCATGATCGCGAACGTGGAAGAGCTGCGGAAGGCCCGCTCGACCCTCGAGGACTGCATGGAGGAGCTGCGGGGGGAGGGGGTCCCCTTCGACCGGGACATGGAGGTGGGGATGATGGTCGAGGTCCCCTCCGCGGCCCTGTGCGCCGACCTCATGGCCCGGGAGTGCGACTTCCTCAGCATCGGGACCAACGACCTGGTGCAATACACCCTGGCCGTGGATCGCGTGAACGAACGCGTGGCCTCCCTCTACCAGCCCGCCAGCCCCGCCCTCATCCGTCTCATGCGGGACGTGGTCCATGCGGGCGCCCGCAACGGCTGCCGCGTGTCCATGTGCGGCGAGATGTGCGGCGACGCGACCTACGCCCCGCTCCTCCTCGGGATGGGCCTGCGGGAGCTGAGCATCACCCCCACGGCGATCCTCGAGGTGAAGCGGGTGATCCGCACCCTGACCCTGCGGGAATCGGTGGCGGTGGCGCGGCGCTCCATGGCCTTCGCCACCGCGCGGCAGACCGACGAGTACCTCCGGGAGCGGGTGCGGGCCCTGGCTCCCTCCGGTCGCGAATGAGGCCCATGGCGCCGAACCGGTCCCTGATCGGCCTCGACCTCGGTTCCCGCGAGGTCAAGGCCATCGAGCTGACCTCCACGCGAGAGGGGGACGTGGTGACGGCCTTCGCCCGGCGCTCGGTGCAGGAGGGTCAGGACCCGCGGGGCGTCCTCCCCGACCTCCTCCGGACCGGTGGTTTCCGGGCGCGGCGCGTCGCCACCGCGGTCTCGGGGCGATCGGTCATCGTGCGATACATCAGCGTGGCGCGGATGGACGATGAGGACCTCAAGGTCCGCCTCCCGTCCGAGGCGGACAAGTACATCCCGTACGACGTGGCGGAGATGGTCCTGGACGGGACGCGCATCGGGGACGAGGGGGACAAGCCGCAGATGAAGGTCCTCCTGGTGGCGGTGAAGCGCTCGCTCATCGACGAGCACGTGGCGCTCCTCGCGGACGTCGGACTGACGCCGGTGGTGGTGGACGTGGACGTGTTCGCCCTGGAGAACGCCTTCGAGCGCTATCGGGCGACGGCCGAGGGTGCCCCGGGGGATGACCAGGTCCTGGCCCTGGTGGACGTGGGGGCGAAGAAGACGAGCATCAACATCGTCAAGGGCGATGCGACCTACTTCACCCGCGAGGTCTACACGGCGGGGGAGACCTTCAGCGAGGAGGTGGCCAAGAAGCTGGGGCTGGAGGCCCCGGAGGCGGAGGCCTTGAAGCGCGACCCCGGGGTGCGTGGGCCCGAGGTGGGGGAGACCCTGCGGCCGATCCTGGACGACCTGGGGGGCGAGATCCACCTCTCCTTCGACTACTACGAGAACCAGTTCGACCAGGAGGTAGACGCGGTCTATCTCTCGGGGGGCTCCAGCCGCCTGGTGGGGCTGGAGAGGTCCTTCGCCGCGGCCTTCAAGAAGCCGGTCCGTACCTGGGACCCGGTTTCCGCCCTGGCGGTGGACCGGGGCGTGGACCAGGTGGCGCTGCGCGCCGCGGCGCCGCAGGCGGCCATCGCCGTGGGGCTGGCGTGCCGGCTGGCGGGCTAGGGAGCCGGGTGGCGCGGGTGGAGGTCGGGTCGTGATCCGGATCAACCTCCTCCCGGAGGAGTACCGCTCCACCGACAGGGCGCCCTGGGCCATGCTGGGGGTCTCGGCCATCGCCCTCGCGGCCCTGGCCGGGGTGGCCGTCCACCTCGGGTACTTGTACGTGGTTCGCCTGCCGGGGCTGGAGGCGCGCCGGGCGGCCCTGGCGGCGGAGGTCGAGACCCTCGTCCCGTTCAACCTCGAGGCGGAGCGCGTCCACCGGGACGTACAGGACTCCCTGGCCCGCCAGCAGGCCATCCTGGACATCCGCGCGGAGAAGGTCTTCTGGTCCCACAAGCTGGACCTGCTCGTCGACCTGGTGCCGGCGACCATGTGGCTCGCGGAGCTGGAGCTCAAGGAGGCGGCGCCCGTCCGGGCCCGTGGCCCCGGCGGCCCGGGCGCCCCCGCCGCGCCCGAGGAGGGCGGGACGCTGCATATCGTCGCCTGGTCGAAGGGCCCCAGGGTGGACCGGGTGGCCCGCTTCCGGGAGGCCCTCCTGGCCCACCGTGGATTCCACGCCGGCTTCACCCGGATCAGCGAGCCGAACAGCAGCCTGGTGGCCATCGCGAACCCGCAGCGTTACGAGGCCGAGGACCGGACGAACACGCGGTTCACCGTGGACCTGGTCCTGCGCCCCCCGCCTCACTCGAGAAGGGGGAGCGCGACGGAATGAGCGTCCAGGGAGGCGGGCCGTGACACCCAGGGAACGGCGCGCCGTGCAGGTGGTCGCGGGGCTGGCCGGGGCCCTGGTGGCCGTGTTCGAGGCCTTCGCGTGGTACGTGCCCCACGCACGGGCGGGTACGCTTGCCGCCGACGTGGACCGGCTGGGGGAGGACGCGGCCCTCTACCGTCGGCGCAAGGAGGAGAGGCCCCTCCTGGAGCAGAAGCGGGATGCGGTCGAGGCGGTGGTGAGGCAGTACGTCCGGATCCTCCCGGACGAACGAGCCTCCAGCGAGGAGGAGGTGCTCAGGCTACTCCAGGCCTTCCTCGACGAGGCCTCGCGCGTGGGGCCGGGCACCTCCCACCTGGAGCTGCAGTCCTTCGCCGCCGACAAGACGCAGGCCTCGCCCGCGGATCCCTCGGACATGGGGACCGCCTTCCGCCGCTACGGATACACGGTGCAGCTGCGGGGGACGTTCTTCCAGTTCCTCACCTTCGTCTCGCTCCTGGAGAACCACGAGCGGTTCTTCCGGGTCAACGGATTCCATGTCACGCCGGGGGAGTCCATGGACGACCCCGGTTCCATGGCAGGCGCCGGCGAGGGGGCCCAGGCCTTCGAGGTCCGTTTCAGCACCTACACCTACCAGTCCGCCCGGGGGGGTGGGGCGTGAGGGGCGCGCGTAGCGAGCCCCGAACAGGGGGGTCGGGGGGGTGCGCGCAGTGCACCCCCCCCATCCATGACCCCCTCGCGCAGCGACCGGAGGGAGCGGCGTGAGGGCCGAGCGCAGCGAGGCCCGAACAGGGGGGTCGGGGGGGTGCGCGAAGTGCACCCCCCCCATCCATGACCCCC
>JACQVX010000008.1 GCA_016209495.1 Planctomycetota bacterium | reverse complement strand
CCCTTGATCATGTCCGTCAGGGACTTCAGGGGGCGATTGTTGGAACCCAGGACGGGACGCCGGCAGCGATTGTTGTCGAAAAGGGCATCCACCGACTGCTGCAACATCCGCTTCTCGTTGCGGATGATCACCTCGGGGGCGTTCAGGTCGATGAGCTTCTTCAGACGATTGTTCCGGTTGATGAGCCTCCGGTAGAGGTCGTTGAGGTCGCTGGTCGCGAAGTTCCCGCTCTCCAGGAGCACCAGCGGCCGCAGGTCCGGCGGGATGACCGGGATGACGTCCAGGACCATCCACTCGGGCTGGTTGCCGCTCTCCTTGATGGCCACCACGTGTTTGAGTCGCTTGATCAGGTCCTTCTGCTTCTGCTTGGAGTGGGTCTGCGAGAGTTCCAGCTTCAGTTCCTGTTCCACCTTCCCGAGGTCCATGCGCCGGAGCAACTCGCGGATGGCCTCCGCCCCCATCCCGGCCTCGAAGGCATTGCCGTACTTTTCACGCGCCCCGCGGTATTCCTCCTCCGAGAGGAGATGCCGCTCCTGAAGGGGCGTTTCCCCCGGGTCGATGACGACATAGTCCTGGAAATAGATCACCCTCTCCAGGGAGGTGGTCTTCATGGCCAGCATGGCCCCCATGCGGCTGGGCATTGCCTTGAAGAACCAGATGTGGGCCACCGCGGCCGCCAGGTTGATGTGGCCCATCCGCTTCCGGCGGACCCTGGAATGGGCCACCGTCACCCCGCAGCGGTCGCAGGTGACGCCCTTGTGCTTGATGCCCTTGTATTTCCCGCAGAAGCACTCCCAGTCCTTCTCGGGACCGAAGATCCGCTCGCAGAACAGGCCGTCCTTCTCCGAACGATACGTCCGGTAGTTGATGGTTTCCGGCTTCTTCACCTCGCCGCAGGACCAGGAACGGATGTCCTCCGGGGACGCGAGCCGGATGGTGACGGACCCGTAATCGTTGATCTTGTTGTAGATCGCCTCGACTACCATTTCAGGCCGCCCTACACCTTCTTCTTGTTGAGGACCATGTTCAGACCGAGGCCCTTGATCTCGTTCGTGAGCACGTCGAACGAGATCGGCGTCCCTGGCTCCAGGGTGTTCTCGCCCTTCACCATGGACTCGTAGATCTTCGTGCGCCCATCCACGTCGTCGCTCTTCACGGTCAGCAATTCCTGAAGGACCGAGGCGGCACCGTAGGCCTCCAGGGCCCAGACCTCCATTTCCCCGAAGCGCTGCCCCCCGAAACGGGCCTTCCCGCCCAGGGGTTGCTGGGTGATGAGGGAATACGGCCCGGTGGCCCGGGCGTGGACCTTCTCGTCCACCAGGTGGTGCAGCTTCATCATGTAGAGGTAGCCCACGGTGACCTTCTGCTCGAAGGGTTCCCCGCTGCGGCCATCGTGGAGCACGACCTTGCCGTCCTCCGGGAGCCCCGCCTCCCGCAAGACCTCGCGGATCTGTTCCTCCCGGCACCCATCGAAGACCGGGGTCAGCGCCTGGAAGCCCAGCACGTTCGCGGCCCAGCC
Organism: Planctomycetota bacterium; assembly: GCA_016209495.1. GTDB lineage: Bacteria > Planctomycetota > JACQVX01 > JACQVX01 > JACQVX01 > JACQVX01. The sequence continues at coordinate 8,129 of JACQVX010000008.1, read as the reverse complement.
CAGGTGCGTCTCCAGGATCTGGCCCACGTTCATCCGGCTCGGCACCCCCAGGGGGTTCAGGACGATCTCCACCGGGGTACCGTCCGCGAGGAAGGGCATGTCCTCCTGGGGCAGGACCCGGGCAATGACGCCCTTGTTTCCATGGCGCCCGGCCATCTTGTCGCCCACCGAGAGTTTCCTCTTGGTCGAGACGTAGACCTTCACCATCTCGAGCACGCCGGTGGGCAGCTCGTCCCCTCGGACCAGCTTGTTGATGACCCGGTTCTTCTCCGCGTCCAGCTCCGAGACCTGGAAGAGGGTCTTCCGGATGACCCCCTGGACCGTGTCGGTGAGGTTCTTCTTGAAGACGAGGTTGTCGATGCGAAGCAACTCGCGGAGGAAGGGGATGTCCAGGTCCCGGAGTATCTGGGAGATGTCCAGGGGTTCCTTGGTCCGCCGGTCCCGCAGGGGCTCGCCCAGGAGCTCGTCGATCTGGGCGAACATGTCCTTCAACATCTTCTTGATCCGGCCGTTGTAGTCCTTGTTGGTCTCGCGGATCTCGGTCTGGTTGCGCTTCTTCTCGTCCTCGCTGAAATGGGTCTTCCGGGCGAACTTCTTGGCGCCGATCACCATGCCCTCGACCCCGGAGCGGACCTCGAGGGAGTCGTTCTTGACGTCCTCGCCCGCCCTCCCGAATATGGCGTGCAGCAGCTTCTCCTCGGGCGAAAGCTCTGTCTTGGACTTGGGCACCACCTTGCCCACAAGGATGTCGCCGGCCCCGACCCGGGTCCCGATCCGGACGATGCCGCTCTCGTCCAGGTTGCGGAGGGCGCGCTCGGACACGTTGGGGATGTCGCGGGTGAATTCCTCGCGCCCGAGGTTCGTCTCCCGGATCTCGATCTCGAACTCGTCGATGTGGATGGATGTGAAACGGTCATCCTTCAGGAGATTCTCGCTGATGAGGATGGCGTCCTCGAAGTTGTAGCCGTCGAAAGGCATGAAGGCCACGAGGACGTTCTTGCCCAGGGCCAGTTCGCCCTCGTGGGTGGCCGCCCCGTCGGCGATGACGTCCCCGCGCTTGACGAATTGCCCCTCGCGCACGATGGGCCTCTGGTTGAGGAAGGTACGCTCGTTCAGGCCCACGAACTTCCGCAGCCGGTACTCGTCGTCCCCGACGATGATCTCCGTCGCGGTGGCGCGCAAAACGACGCCGTCGTTCTTCGCCGTGACGACCATGCCGCTGTTGCGCGCCACGTCCCGCTCCATCCCGGTGGCCACGATGGGCGGCTGGGTGCGGAGGAGGGGCACCGCCTGCCGTTGCATGTTGGACCCCATGAGCGCCCGGTTGGCGTCGTCGTGCTCCAGGAACGGGATGAGGGCTGCCGATACCCCGACGAGCTGCTTGGGCGAGACGTCCAGGAACTCGACCTCCTCGGGCCTCACGAGCTTGAAGTCGCCGTTGATCCGGGCCATGGCCATCTTGCCGACGATCTTCCCATCCTTGTCCACGGCGGTGTCGGCGGGTGCGAGGCAGCGGTTGTCCTCCTCGTCCGCGCGAAGGTACCGGATCTTGCGCGTGATCCGCCCTTCCTTGACCTCGCGATAGGGAGTCACCAGGAAGCCGTATTCGTCGATGGTGGCGTAGATGCCCAGAGAGGAGATGAGGCCGATGTTTGTGCCTTCCGGGGTCTCAATGGGACAGATGCGCCCGTAGTGCGAGATATGGACGTCCCGGACCTCGAAGCCCGCGCGCTTTCGGTTGAGGCCGCCCGGCCCGAGGGCCGAGAGCCGCCGCTCGTGGGTGAGCTGCGCCAGCGGATTGGTCTGGTCGACCACCTGGGAGAGCTCGCCCCGCCCGAAGAAGAAGTCGATGGAGCTGGAGATGGTCTTGGAGTTGATGATGGATCGCGGCGTGAGCTGCTCCTGGTCCATCAAGCTCATCCGCTCCTGCACAGTACGCCGGAGCTTGAGGAAGCCCTTCCGGAACTCGTCCGCTGCCAGCTCGTCGATGGTGCGCACCCGCCGGTTTCCCAGGTGGTCGATGTCGTCGATGCCCGCCTTGCCCCCGGTACGAAGGGAGACCAGGTAACGGATGGCGTTTACGTAGTCCTCCTTGTCCAGGACCATGTGGCTCTCGGGGATGGACTGGCCGAACTTGCGATTCAGCCGGAAGCGCCCCACCCTGCCCAGGCGATACTTGTTCGGATTGAAGAACTTGTCGTAGAAGAGCTCCCGCGCCTTCTCGAGCTGGGGCGGGTTCCCCGGACGCAGACGCTGGTAGATCTTGAGTAGCGCCTCCTCGTGGGTACGCGTCGTATCCTCGCGCAGGGAGTGGAGCACGAGGTGGTCGAGATGCTCGAGGTCCGCACCGGATATGACCTCGATCGAATCCAGGGAGAGGCCCTTGATCACCGGAACGAGCCGCTCCGGGATGGCCTCCCCGGCGTCCAGGAGCACCTCGCCGGTCTCCGGATTGACCAGGTCCTCCACGATGATCCGCGTCGCGACCTTCGCGGCGAAGTCCCGGGACGAGGTGGACACGCGCTCCGTGGAGTAGAAGAGACGGACGATGTCCGAGTGGGTGGAGTACTCCGGCGACATGGCCCGGAGCAGGGTCGTGGCCGAGAACTTCCCGCTCTGGTCGATCCGGACCGTCAGGTGGTCCTTCTTGTTGACCGTGAGCTCGATCCAGGAGCCCCGTTCCGGGATGATGCGGCAGGAGTGGAGGCGCTTCTCGCCGGCCTGGACCTCCTCGGAGAAGTCCACCCCCGGTGAGCGGTGGAGCTGGCTCACGATGACGCGTTCCGCCCCGTTGATGATGAACTCCCCGCCGCCGACCATGACGGGGATCTCGCCCAGGTAGACGTCCTCCTCGATGGGATCCGGCTTGTCCAGGCGCACCGTGATCTTGAACGGGTAGCCGTAGGTCAGCCGGAGCTGGCGGCACTCGTCGGGGGTGTAGCGCGGGGATCCCAGGTCGTACTGGATGAACTCCAGGGTCAGGGAGCCATCGTACGACTTGATGGGGAAGACCTCCTTGATCAGTCCCTGCAGCCCCAGGCTCTCACGATCCGCCGCCGGCAAGTCCCGCTGCAGGAATCGATCGAAGGACTTGATCTGGAGGTCCATGAGGCTCGGGACAGGGAGGATCTCCTTCACCTGCCCGTAGAAGCGCGACTTCGTCGTCTGGGTGTCCACGTCGATCCGTTCTCCCAATTCGGGCCGGAAACCGATCCTGCCTACCGGAACGACCGGTAGGCCCGAGGCCTTTGGCCTACTTGATCTCGACGGCGGCGCCTGCCTCCTCCAGCTTCTTCTTGACCTCCTCGGCCTCTTCGCGGGGGAGCCCGGTCTTCACCGGCTTGGGGGCCTCGTCCACCAGCGCCTTGGCCTCCTTGAGGCCGAGAGACGTGAGTTCGCGCACCACCTTGATGACCTGGATCTTCTTGTCGCCCGCTCCGGTGAGGACCACGTCGAAGGTGGTCTTCACCTCGACCGCCTCGGCGGCCGCGGGAGCCGCTCCAGCCATGGGCATGAAGCCGGCGACCGGGGCAGCGGCGGTAACGCCGAATCGGTCCTCGTAGGCCTCCTTCAGCTCCTTGAGCTGAAGCAGGCTGAATCGCTCCAGGCGATCCAGGACCTCGCAGATCTCCTTGGACCAGTTCTTCGCTGAACCTGCGGCCTCCTTCTGAGGGACCTCAGCCGTGGCTTGAGACATCGCTATACCTCCGTGTTTGCAGTCGATCCCGCCGGTTGGCTCGCGCCCGGCGCGGCCCTCTCCAGCTTCTCGATGTGGTTGGAAACCTGATTCGCGAACGTGGCCAGGGTATTCTGGAACAGGTTGGCCACCTGCACCGCGGGCGCGAGGAGCGTGGCGAGGACCTGGGAGAACATCTCCGAACGCGTGGGGAGCCTCGATAGACTCTGCACCTCGCGCACGCTGAGGGCACGCCCATCCAGAATCCCGCCGCGGATCTCGAGCCTCTTCTCCTTCCTCACGCACTCCACGACGACCCTGGGGGCGGTCACCTCGTCGGCGCCTTCCACCCCGTAGACGACCGCCACGGGGCCGCGGAACAGGCCCGCCGACCCCTGCGTCCCGGCCTCCTCGAGTGTCCGGCGGGCGATGCGGTTGCGAACGACCTCCATCCGGAGGTTCTTCGCGCGTAGCGTCTCGCGCAGGGCATGCACGTCCTTGGCCGGGATGCGCTGGTAGTCGATCAACACGCCAGAGGTGATTCCCCCGAAGACGCGTGCGTACTCCTCACCCATCCTCCGCTTGAAGAACGCCACACGCCGCGCCTTGTGCTCCTCTCGAGCCGACGCCCTGGCCACCTTGCCATGAGCCACCATGGGGACCTCCCGTCTATCTTTCCAGCGCCAGCTCGACGCCCGGGGACATGGTGGCCGAGAGGGTGGCCCGGCGCACGAAATCGCCCTTGGCCGTCGTGGGCCTCAGGGTCGCCAGGTGGTCTAGGAAGGCCTGGATGTTCTCGACCAGTTTCTCCGGGGGGAACGACCTCCGCCCCACGGGCAGATGGAGGTTGGACTCCTTGTCGACCTTGAACTCCACCTTGCCGCCGACGAAGTCCCTCACGGTCTGGCGCACGTCCTGGGTCACCGTCCCGGTCTTGGGAGTGGGCATGAGCCCCTTGGGACCCAGGACCTTGCCCAGCTTGCCCACGCTCCTCATCTGGTCAGGCGTGGCAATGACCACGTCGAATTCGAACCACCCCTTCTCGATCTCCTTGGCCAGGTCGTCGGTCCCCACCTTGATGGCCCCCGCCGCCAGGGCCTCCTCGGCCCGCTGGCCCTCGGCGAAGACGATCACGCGCTTCGACTTGCCTATTCCATGCGGAAAGGCGAAAGAGCCCCGTACCATCTGGTCCGACTTCTTGGGGTCGATCCCCAGGTTGAGGGCCAGGTCGACCGACTCGTCGAACTTGCCGGGCGGAAAGGCCTTCAGCTTTTCCACCGCGGCCTTGAGTTCGAACCGCTGCTTCACCCCTAGCCCCTCTCGTGCGCTGCGATAGCGGCGGCTGCGTTTCTTCACGGCCCTACCCCTTCACCTCGATGCCCATGGAGCGCGCCGTCCCCTCGATGACGCGGCACGCGGCCTCCATGGTGGCGGCGTTGAGGTCCCGCCTCTTCAGCTCCGCGATCTCCCTCACCTGGGCGGCGGTGACCTGACCCACCTTCTCCTTGTTGGGGACCGGTGACCCTTTGGCGATGTTCGCGGCCTTCTTCAACAGGACGGCCGCGGGAGGTGACTTCAGCGCGAAGTCGAAGGTCCGGTCCTTGTAGATGGAGATCTCCACCGGGATGATCATCCCCATCTGGTCCCGCGTCGCGTCGTTGAATCGACGGACGAATTCGCCGATGTTCACACCATGTTGACCCAGGGCCGGCCCCACGGGCGGGGCCGGCGTAGCCTGGCCTCCCGGGCACTGCAACTTGACCTTCGCGGAGAGTTCCTTGGCCACGGCCTATACCCTTTCGATCTTCCAGTACTCAAGTTCGATGGGGGTGGCGCGCCCGAAGATGGTGACGGTAACCTTCACCAGGCCCTTGTCGCCGTCCACATCTTCGACCACGCCGTTGAAGTTCTCGAAGGTCCCCTCCTTGATCTTCACCTGGTCGCCATGGCCAAATTCGATCTTGAGGCGCGGTTCGTCCTCCTTGCGTTCCACCAGCCGGAGGACCCGGTCCACCTCGTTCGCGTCCATGGGGTGGGGCTTGGAGCCCGGCCCCGGGGCGCCGACGAAGTCCCCTATTCCCGGCGTCTCCTTGATCAGGTACCACACCTCGTCCCAGGACTCGGCCGCGACGTCCATCTCCACCATGATGTAGCCGGGGTAGATCTTCCTCTCCACGACGCGCTTTTCGCCGCCCTTGATCTCCCCGACCCGCTCCGCCGGCACCAGGACGCGGCTGACGATGTGGTCGATCCCCTTCTGGCGAATGCGCTCGTCCAGGGCTCGCTTGACGATCTCCTCCCGGTTGGACTGTACTCGCAGGACGTACCATCCCTTGGACATCAGGGTGTCCCCAAGGTTGTCCATAGGGCCCTAGCTGAGCACACCACGCAGCACCGCCCGTAGCCGGTCCAGGCCGAAGTCCACGATGTACATGTAGACCCCGAGGACCATGACCGTCGCGATCACCACGACACTGGACCCTACCACCTCCGCGCGCGTGGGCCAGGAGACCTTCTTCATCTCACCCTCGGTCTCGATGAGGAAATCCGAGACCATGGGGTGGTTCGAGGAGTAGTAGACGCCGTAGCTGCCGAAGGCGAAGAGGGCCAGAGCCGCGAAAAGCCGCCAGCTGATCTCCATGTCCACGCCACTCACATGGGCGCGGGGTCTGGCGAAGACGTACAGCACCCTGTAGACCTCTTCGGGCCGGAAATCCAGGAACTGATAGAGACTCCATGCGGCGTAGACCACGGCCGCCAGGGCCAGGAGCGCCGCGCTCACCCGGGTGGTCGCCGCCTGGCCGTGCTTGTAGAACGGGTGATTCTTGGGCGAAAGGTCCCGGAGGACCCAGAGCAGTGTCCCCAGGCCCACCGCCCCGAACACGGTCGAGAGTCGCAGGTCACCGCCGGAAAGAGCCAGGTCGGCCCCGGTCGAGGCAATCCCCACCGCCACGCCCACGATGGCCACCGCTACGCCCAGCCGGATGAGGTGCCTATCCATCACCACGACGCCCCCTGGGCCCGCCGCGCGCGCTGGCAGGAGTGGAGGGACTTGAACCCCCAGCCTGCTGATTTGGAATCAGCTGCTCTGCCAATTGAGCTACACTCCTTCTCACGGGTCGCCCTACTTCTTGCGCTCTTTGTGCGACGTGTGCTTCCGACAGACGGGGCAGTGCTTCTTCAGTTCCAGCTTTCCCGTCGTGTTGCGGGTGTTCTTCGAGGTGCGGTAGTAGCGCTCGCCACACACGTCGCACTCCATCGTCAAGCTGTCCCGCGTCGGTTGTTTCTTCGCCATGGCCTCGCCGCCCGCCTATCCGAGGATCTTGGTCACCGCCCCAGAACCCACGGTCTGCCCGCCTTCGCGGATGGCGAAGCGGAGCTGTTCCTCCATGGCGATGGGGGTGATGAGCTTGATCTCCACCGTCAAGTTGTCACCGGGCATGCACATCTCGGCGCCACCCAGGAGCTTCACGTCGCCTGTCACGTCGGTGGTGCGGAAGTAGAACTGCGGGCGGTATCCGCTGAAGAAGGGCGTGCGGCGTCCCCCTTCCTCCTTGGTCAGGACGTAGACCTGGGCGTGGAAATTCGTGAAGGGCTTGATGCTCGCCGGCTTGGCGAGGACCATCCCCCGTTCCACGTCTTCACGCTTGATCCCGCGCAGGAGCACGCCCACGTTGTCCCCCGCCTGCCCCTGGTCCAGGGTCTTGTTGAACATCTCGACCCCCGTGCAGGTCGTCTTGCGGGTCTCCGTGATCCCGACGATCTCGACCTCTTCGCCTATCCTGACGGTGCCTCGCTCCACGCGTCCGGTGACCCCGGTGCCCCGCCCTTCGATGGAGAACACGTCCTCGATCGGCATGAGGTAGGGCTTGTCGACCTGCCGCTGCGGGATGGGGATGTGCCGGTCCAGGGCATCGACCAGGTCCAGGATGCACTTGGCGCCCGGGGATGCCGGATCCGGGTTCTGCAGGGCGATGGAAGAGGCCCCCTGGATGATGGGGATGTCGTCCCCGGGGAACTCGTATTCGCTGAGCAGCTCCCGGACCTCCAGCTCCACCAGTTCCAGCAGCTCCGGGTCGTCCACCAGGTCCACCTTGTTCAGGAAGACGACGATATGGTTCACACCGACCTGGCGAGCCAGGAGGATGTGTTCGCGGGTCTGCGGCATGGGCCCGTCGGCGGCACTCACCACCAGGATGGCGCCGTCCATCTGGGCCGCCCCGGTGATCATGTTCTTCACATAGTCCGCATGGCCAGGGCAGTCCACGTGGGCATAGTGGCGCGTATCCGAGGAATACTCGGTATGCGACGCCGCGATGGTGACGGTCTTGTTGGCATCGCGGACCGTGCCCCCCTTGGTGATCTCGGCATAGCTCTTCGGCTTTGCCTGACCCTTGCGCGCCAGGACCGCCACCATGGCTGCCGTCAGGGTCGACTTGCCGTGGTCCACGTG
>JACQVX010000007.1 GCA_016209495.1 Planctomycetota bacterium | reverse complement strand
TTGCTCCTCCTCGCTCCTAGCCTCGCGCCGCCTCGCTCGGCCTCGGTGTTTCACGCAGTTATTGTTTTACGACTCCTTAGCGCGGCGCGGCCAGGGGGACCCGGACCGCCTCTGGCTCGCCCTCGCGGGGCGTCACACGGTGATCCGCCGGGAGCCCCTCCCAGGACTGGACGCGGCCCGAGGGCCAGCGCACCTCCACGGAGGCGACCGAGGTGGCGTCCCCCAGGCCGAAGGCCAGGGCGAGGTCGTGGCCCGAGAGGTAGCCCCAGCCGCAGGCCACCTCCCGCACCTGGGCGCGCCCCCCCGCCACCACGCGCACCCGCGCCCCCACGGCCCCGGTGTTGGGCGGCGCGCCCACCAGGCAGAGCACGAGGCGGTGTCGCGAGGGACGGGCCGCGTTCCGGAGGAAGAGGTGGCGCTCGCCCTGGATGCGGTGGACGAAGATGTCGGTGTCCCCGTCCCCGTCGAAGTCGCCGAGGACCGCGGCACGGCCGTCCTCCGGGGCGTTGGCCCCCGAGACCCCCGTGGCGTCCACGAAGGTCCCATCGCCGCGGTTGAGCCAGACCCGGTCCTCCTCCAGGCCGCTGAAGGAGAGGCCCCCGTCGAACAGGACCCGGTCGTGGTGCCGACGATAGGGATCCCCGGCGGGGGTCTCGGGCTCCACCCCCGCCGTCTCCGGTGACGTGGACGCCACCACGTGGCGCCAGTAGAGGCTTCAGGTGTCCTCGGCCCCGTCGCCGGTGACGAAGCCCGCCGGGCAATAGAGGTCCAGGTCCCCGTCGCAGTCCAGGTCCACCAGACCCCCGCCCCAGGCCCAGCCCGCGGCGAACGGGCCCGCGGCGGCGCTCACGTCCACGAAGCGGCAGCCGTCGTTGCGCAAGAGGGTGTTCCCCGCGGCGAGCTTGCGCAACCTCGCCACCGTCGCGGCCGCCGGGCCGTCGTCCGGTCGCTCGCCGATGCGCGCGAGGATCCGGTTCCCCGCGTTGGAGGACATGTTCGTGACGTGCAGGTCCAGGTCGCCGTCGCCGTCGTAGTCGCCCCAGGAGACCCCCATGCCGTAGCCCGGGTCCGCGGCCCCGGCCTCCTCGGTGACGTCCAGGAAGCGGCCCCCGCCCTCGTTGCGGTAGAGGGTGTTCCTGCCGTAGTCGTTGGCGACGTAGAGGTCCGGGTCGCCGTCGGCGTCGTAGTCCCCGAAGCCCGCCGCGTAGGACCAACGCGCATCCGCGGCGCCGGCCGCGACGGCCCCCTCGACGAAGCGGCCCCGGCCGTCGTTCAGGAGGAGGAGGTTCGGCGTCCCGTTCCGGGCGTCGAGCCAGGAGTCCGGCGAGACCGACGCGTAGTCCTGGTAGCACGAGACGTAGACGTCCAGGTCGCCGTCGCCGTCCACGTCCGCCGCCGCCAGGCTGAAGGCGCACGCACGGAGCGCCACGCCGGCCTCGGCCGACACGTCCGCGAAGCGCCCCGCCCCGTCGTTGCCATAGAGGTGGAGCGTCTCGCCCTCCAGGGCGCCTCCCGTCCCGAGGCGGGCCGCGTGGGCCACGAGGAGGTCGGGGTCCCCGTCCCCGTCGGCGTCGAGGAAGAGGGCCCCGGTCCCCCCCGCGGGCCCCTCCAGGCCCGACGCGACGGTCGCGTCGCGGAACCGCCCCTCGCCGTCATTGACGTAGAGGAAGTTCCGCAGGCGCGAGGGGACGAAGAGGTCCAGGTCCCCATCGGCGTCCACGTCGGCCGCGGCGGCCCCGTTCCAGTAGGGGAGGGGGGGAAAGTCGCGCCCGTAGCGGCCGTCCCTGTGCGAGAGCCCGGCCTCGGCGGTCGCGTCGCGGAAGAGGGGAGCCGCCGCCGACCACGAGCGGGCCTCCAGGACCTTGCAGCCGGCCAGGAGCCAGGGGTGGGCCGCGGTCTCCCGCGCCATGTCCAGCTCCAGCTCCGTCTGGACGCGGCAGGGGGAATGGGGTGGCCGGGTGTCCACGGTGAGGCGCACCCGGGCCACGGCTCGCAAGGCGGGCGCTCGCTCCACCCGGGCCGAACGGAGCTTGAAGGCGTAGGAGGCATCCGCGGGCGCCGTCTCTCGCCGCAGGGCCTCGACCCAGGCTGCCGGGGAATCGGCGGGGACTCGCCCGGGGAGGAGGCAGCGCTCGACCCGCTCCTCGGTCGCCTCCACGCGGCCGCCCTCGCGCGCCGGCGCCTCGCCCCGGAATCCTTCGGCCAGGTAGGCCTGGGCCGCGCCGGCCTCTCCGCGGGTGATCCAGCGCGCCAGGGCGTGGAGGCGATTGGCCATGGCCTCCGTCTCGTCCTCGGCGCGCTCCAGGTCCTCCTCGAGGGGGAAGGGGGGCGGCCCAGCGGGCCGCGGCGCGGCCGTCGTGCAGGACAGGAGGCCGAGGGCGAGGATGGGGGCGAAGATGGGGGCGAGGCAGCTCCCCCTCACTCCTCCCTCTCCAGGTCCTCCAGGATGAGGGCGATGGTGCTGGACTCCGGGGGAATCTGCTTCGCCTCTTCCACCGCGGGTGTGCCGCGCTCGGGGAAGAGGTCCAGGAGGTACTTGCGGAGGGCCTGGTTCGTGGGGCCATAGCGGTCGTGATACATGTAGTACTCGAGGTCGAAGCTCATCTCGCCGGCGGTCTGGTACCGCTTCGAGAGGTCCCGATCCAGGGCCTTGGCCAGGATGCGCTCCACCTCCGCCGGTACCGCCTCGTTGACCTCGCGGATGGGCGGGACCTCCTTGACGGAGACGTTCTGGAGCGTGGTCTCCGTGTCCTCGGCCTCGAAGAGGCAGGTCCCGGTCAACAGCTCGTAGGCCACGACCCCCAGCGAGAAGATGTCGCTGCGGCCGTCGGTCTGCTTGTACTCCGCCTGCTCGGGGCTCATGTAGCGGATCTTGCCCATGAGGACCTCCCCCTCCTGGTTGCGGAGGAAGCCCTGGGCCTTGGCGATGCCGAAGTCGGTGAGCTTCACCACCCCCTCGAAGTTCATGAGGATGTTGGCGGGACTCACGTCCCGGTGGACCACCCCCAGCCTGCGTCCCTGGGCATCGGCCTTGGAATGCGCATACTCCAGGCCCCGGCAGACCCGGCTGATGATGAAGACCGCCATCTCCAGGTCCAGCTCGCGGCCCGCCTCGTGATGGCGCTGGACGAACTCGTTCAGGTTGATGCCGCTGATGAACTCCATGGCGATGTAGTAGAAGCCCTTCACCTTCCCGAGCTGGTAGACCTGGACGATGTTCTCGTGGATGAGGTCGGCCACGAGCTTGGCCTCCCCGATGAACATCTCCACGAACTCCGGGTCGGTGCAGTACTCCTCGAGGATGATCTTCAGGGCCATGGTCTTCTCGAAGCCCTCGGCCCCGAGCTGCCGGACCTCGTAGATGGCCCCCATCCCGCCCTGGGCGATGCGGTGGACGACCTTGTAGCGATTGAGGTCGGTGAAGTCCTCGATCATGGCTCGACTCGCTAGGGCCCTATTCCGCCGCCACGCGCACCGGGACGACTCCCGCCACCTCCACGGGCTTCTTGGCCACGTCCTTCACGTGGGGGACGTAGACCGCGTGGAAGGGGAGGAGGTACTCCCCGGGGGCGACCTTCTCCTCCGCGTGGATCTCGAAGGAGAGGGTGGCCTCCCGGTCCACCGAGGCCACGAGCTGTTCCGCGTCGGCCACCTGGATCCCGTGGACCCCGGACAGCGTCACCTTGAGGCCCGGGTGCTCGGCGTCGCCCGAGATGGTGAAGCCCTCGGCGCTGATGCGCACCCGAACCAGGGCCATGGCGGCGGTGCCCGGGGGGACGGCGGTGCGGTCGGAGCGCGAGCCCACCGTCACGCCCTTGCCCTCCACCTCGCTGGAGACGGGCTCCGCGAGGGTGCCGCCATACTTCCGGGTGGCTCGCAGGGCGGCCAGGAGGTCGTCGGCGGTGCACCCGCCCAGGGCGTAGGTCACCGTCGCGCGCCGCGTCGGGAAATCCAGGGTCACGTCCTCGACTGCCTTAGGCCCTGCCAGGGCCTTCTTGACCTGGGGGGGTCAGCCGACGGGTCAGGTCATCCCCGTGACGTCGATGACGGCCTTGGCCAGGACCTTCTCGGGCTTCAGGGACGCGGCCCCGGACGTCGACGAGTGGAGGGCGAGGAGCGCGAGGACCAGGGCGGCGAGAGGGCCGGTGCGGCGGGGCATGGCGGTCTCCTCCAGTGCGAGGGCGCCATTATAGCCCCCGCGGCCGGCGGGGAGTCAACCGTGGAGGATTGGGCTTGTGGGGCGCCCTGGAGGGGATAGCATCCCGCCCCCACGGAGGTGGTGCCATGGGAAAGGCTGCCGCCCTTCGCGCGCTCCTGGCGGGCCCCGGCGCGGCGGTGGCGGCGGGGGCCCACGACGGCCTGGGGGCCCGCCTCGCGGAGGAGGCGGGTTTCGACGCCGTCTGGGCCAGCGGCTTCGAGCTCTCCGCCTCCCGGGGCGTCCCGGACGCCAACGTCCTCACCATGACCGAGAGCCTCGAGGCGGCGCGGGCCATGGACGGGGCCACCCGGCTCCCCATCATCGCGGACTGCGACAACGGCTTCGGCAACGCCATCAACGTCCTGCGCACGGTGGCGGACTACGAGCGCTCGGGCATCGCCGCCATCTGCATCGAGGACAACGCCTTCCCCAAGCGCTGCTCGTTCTACTCCGGCGTGCGGCGCGAGCTGGTCCCGGTGGAGGAGCATGTGGGGAAGATCCGCGCCGCGCGGGAGGCCCGCCGCGACCCGGACACGGTCCTCATCGCCCGCACCGAGGCCCTCATCGCGGGCCTGGGACAGGCCGAGGCCCTGGGGCGCGCCCGGGCCTACGCCGACGCGGGGGCCGACGCGGTCCTGGTCCACTCCAGGGCCCGGGACTTCCGCGAGCTGGCCGGGTTCCTCGCGGCCTGGGACCGCCCCTGCCCCGTGGTGGCCGTCCCCACGACCTACGCGGCGACCCCGGTGGCGGAGATGGCCCGCGCGGGCGTGCGGCTCGTGATCTACGCCAACCAGGGCCTGCGCGCCTCCGTGCGGGCGGTGGGGGAGGCCTTCCGGGCCCTGCGGCGGGGAGGGCGGGCCGATGCGGCGGACGACCGCATCTGCACCCTGGAGGAGGTCTACCGGCTCATCGGGGTGGCGGACCTCAAGGCCCACGAGGGGCGCTACCTTCCGCCGGGGCAGCCCCCCACGCGGGCGGTCATCCTGGCGGCGGGCTTCGACCGGGGGCTCATGCCCCTGGTGGCGGACCGACCCAAGGCCCTCCTCGAGGTGCGCGGTCGGAGCATCCTGGAGCGGCAGCTCGAGGCCCTGCGCGCCTGCGGTGTGACGGAGGTGGCCGTGGTCCGCGGCTGGCGCAAGGAGGCCGTCGAACCGCCCGGGGTGCGGTGCTTCGACAACGACGCCTACGCCGAGACCGGGGAGGCGGTGAGCCTCTTCGCCGCGGAGGCCTGGCTGGAGGGCCGCGTCCTGGTCCTCTACGGGGACCTCCTCTTCGACCGGTCGATCCTCGAGCGGCTGCTCCGCTCGCCGGGGGACCTGTGCCTGGTGGTGGACCGCTCGTGGCTCGAGCACCGCGGGGCGGGCCCCCGAGGCGAGGGCCCGCCGGACCTCGTGCGCACCGGCCGGCGCCCGCCGGTGGGGCCCCGCTTCGTCCCGGCGGAGGAGGGGGACCGGGTGGTGGCCATAGGACGAGCCATCCCCCCCGCGGTGGCCGACGGGGAGTTCGCGGGGATGGCCCTCTTCTCCGCGCGGGGGACGGCCCGGCTCCGGGCCCTCTGGGCGTCGCTCCGGGCCGCGGGGGACGAGGCCCCTGTCCACGAGGCCCCGAGCCTGCGGCTCGCGGCCCTGACGGACCTGGTCCAGGCCCTGATGGCCGAGGGCCTGGAGGCGCGGTGCGTCGAGACCTGGAAGGGGTGGACCGAGGTGGACAGCTTCGAGGACTACCGGCGCGCCTGGGCGGAGGCCCGCTGAAGGAAGCCGTACGTGGTGCGGAGCTGGCGGCGGGCCTCCGGGAGCGAGGCTTCGACTTCTATGCCGGGGTTCCTTGCTCTCTGGTTGCGGGCCTCATCGCCGCGCTGGAGTCCGACCCCGGGGCGGGCTATCTGGCGGAGGTGCGCGAGGACGCGGCCCTGGGCGTCGCCGCCGGGGCGTGGCTGGCCGGACGGCTCCCGGTGGTGGTGCTCCAGAACTCGGGGCTGGGGGTGTCGCTGAACGCCCTGGCCTCGCTGCACGCCCTGTATGGCCTGGGCTGCCTCCTGGTGGTGACCTGGCGCGGCGAGGACGGGCACGACGCCCCGGAACACACCATCATGGGGCGGGCCATGGGGAGGCTCCTGGACGCCGTGGGGGTCCCCTGGCGGGTCCTGGACCCGGCTCGCTGGCGGCAGGACCTGGACTGGGCTCGAGGCCAGTTGGTGGAGCGGCCCGGTCCCCTGGCCCTGGTGGTCCGCGCGGGGACCGTGGCATGAGGCTCCAGGAGGCTCTGGAGTCCCTGCGGCCGCTGCTGGCCCCACGGGCGGTCGTGGCCGCCAACGGCCACATCTCGCGCGCCCTCCAGGCCGTGGCCGACGCCCCCACCCACTTCTACATGATCGGCTCCATGGGCCTGGCCTCGTCCATCGGCCTGGGTCTGGCCCTCGCGCGGCCGTCCCTGCCTGTCACCGTCCTCGATGGCGACGGGAACCTCCTCATGAACCTGGGCGCCCTGGCCTCGGTGGCGGCCGCGGCCCCGCGGCGGCTGGTCCACGTGGTCCTGGACAACGGGGTCTACGGCTCCACCGGGTCCCAGCGGACCATCTCCGACCGGGTGGACCTGGCGGCCCTGGCGGTGGCGGCGGGCTATCGCTCGTCGACCCGCCTCGCCACGCCGCGGGCGCTGCGAAACCAGGCCGAGGTCCTCTCGGGACCGGACGCGGCGGGTCCCGCCATGCTGGTGGTGGAGGTGGAGCCGCCGGTCCCCGGGGAGGTGGTGCCTCCCCGGGTCGCCCTGGGGCCGAGGGCCCTGCGCGACCGGTTCCGCGCCTCGCTGGGGGCCTGGGAGTCGTAAAGCAATGACTCAGCCTGCCGTGCGCGCCATCCTCCTCGCCGCCGGGCGCGGGCGCCGCATGGGCCCCCTGGGCCAGCGCCCCAAGTGCCTCCTCGCGCCCGCGGGGCAGCGCCTGCTGGATCGCCACCTGGCGGCCCTGGCCGCGTGCGGGGTGCCGGAGGCGGCCCTCGTGACAGGCTTCGGCGCCCCGGAGGTGGAGGCCGCGGCCCGGGAGGCCGCGCTCCGCCTGGGGCCGAGGGCCCCGCGGCTCCGCTTCCTCTGGAACGAGCGCCACGCCGAGGGGAGCGTCCTCTCCCTGGCCGCGGCGGCGGCCCTCCTGGACGGCCCGGTCCTGATCATGGACGCGGACGTCCTCTATCCCGTGGAACTGCTCTCGCGGCTCGCGCGATCCCCGCGGGGCTCGGCCTTTCTCCTGGACGAGGCCGCCCGGGACGACGGCGAGGCCATGATGCTCTCGGTGCTCGGGGACCGGGTCGTGGCCATCCGCCGCGGGGCCCTTGCGGGGGCCCAGCGCTGCGGGGAGGGGGTGGGATTCCTGAAGCTGGACGGGCCGGGGGCGTACCGGCTGGCCTTCCACCTGGGGGCCCTGGTGGCGGAGGGCCGCACGGGGGTCGAGTACGAGGAGGCGGTGGACCGACTCCTGGCGGAGGTGGAGGTGGGCTACGAGCCGGTGGCCGGCCTGCCCTGGACCGAGCTGGACTTCCCCGAGGACCTGGTCCGCGCCGAGCGGGAGGTCTGGCCCGCCATCCGGCGCCTGGAGGTCCGTCCCTGAGGCCGGTGCGGCGGGCCACCGTCTACGCTGGCCGCGAGGCGGCCCTGCGGCCCGTGGCGGGGCTCCCGGGCGTCCTACGGGCGGTACTGGCCGCCCAGCGCGCCGGGGTGGAGGAGGTGGCGGTCCGCGCGGGGGCCCTGGAGGCGAGGGTCCGAGCGGCCCTGGCGGACCCGCGGGTCCGGACCCGGCTCCTCTGGGGGGGGGACCCGCCCGGCGAGGCCGCGCCGGCGCAGTTCCTCCTGGACGCGGGCTGGGTCTTCGAGGCGCGGAGCCTGCAGGCCCTGGCCCGGCTCGAGGCCGACGGACTGGCCTGGCGCGCCGGCGGCCTGGCCCTCCTCCCGGGCGGGGCCTGGCCCGCCCCCGGGGCCGCGGACCTGGAGGAGGCC
Organism: Planctomycetota bacterium; assembly: GCA_016209495.1. Lineage (GTDB taxonomy): Bacteria > Planctomycetota > JACQVX01 > JACQVX01 > JACQVX01 > JACQVX01. The sequence continues at coordinate 6,032 of JACQVX010000007.1, read as the reverse complement.
CTGGCGGGGCGGCCCGCCGGGACCGCGGACCTGGGCGGGGGCCTCTGCCGGAGCGCCGAGCCCGCCGCCGAGGCCGAGGCCGCCCTCTTCGCGGCCCTGGTGGCCCCCGCGGACGGCCTGGTCGACCGCTGGCTGAACCGGCCCCTCTCGCGCCCCCTGGCGCGGCGCCTGGCGCGGACTCGCGTCTCGCCCAACCAGGTGACCCTGGCAGCCACGGCCCTGGGGCTCCTGGCGGCCTCCCTGGTGGCCACGGGGCGCCACGGCCTGGTCCTCTCCGGGGCGCTTCTCTTCCAGCTCTCGGCGGCCCTGGACTGCGTGGACGGGGAGCTGGCGCGGGTGCGCCTCCAGGAGTCGCGCTGGGGGGCGCGGCTGGACCTCTGGGGCGACAACCTGGTGCACCTGGCCCTCTTCGCCGCCCTGGCCCGCGCGGCCGGACTCGGCGGGGGGGCCTGGGCCCCGTGGGCCTCGTGGCTGGGCCTGGCGGCGGTGGGGGGAGCCACCCTGTCCTTCGCGGCGGTGGTCGCTCCGGGCGCGCCGACCTCGGGGGCCTATCCGCGCCTGACGCGGACCCTGGCGAACCGCGACTTCTCGGTCCTGGTGGTGGCGGCCGCCCTGGCCGGCCGCCTGGACCTCCTGCTCGGCCTGGTGGCGGCGGGTTCGGTCGCCTTCGCCCTGGCCCTCGCCGCCCTCCGCGCGGCGCACCGGCTGGGGACCTGGAGACTGGCCCGCTGGACCCTGCTGGCGGTCGGCCTGGCGATCCTGGCGGCCCTGGTGGTCCACGCCGGCCCCGCCTCGCTCCTGGCCGCCGTGCGCCGCGCGGGGTGGCCCGCCCTGGCCCTCGTGCTGCCCTACGCCGCGGTCTACCTCGCGGACGCCGAGGCCTGGCGCTGGTGCATCCGCGCCGCGGGGGTCCACCCCGCGCCGCGCCTGGGCGCGGTCTTCGCCGTCCGCGCGGCCGGCGAGGCCGTGAACCACCTCACCCCCCTGGCCTACTGCGGGGGCGAGCCCCTGAAGGGCGTGCTCCTGGCCCGCTTGGGGGTGGACCCGGCCCGGGCCATGGCCTCGGTGGTCTCCTCCCGCACGGTGATGAACCTGGCCCAGGTGGCCTTCGTCGCCGCCGGCGTGGGCCTCGCGGTCCGGCACGGGGTGGGCGGGGGCTGGGTGAGCGCCTCGGCCCTGGCGGCGGCCGGTGTCCTGGCCGCCACGGGCGTCCTTCTGGCCTTCCAGTTCCGGGGTCCGGGGAAGCTGGCCCTGGCCCTGGCCCGGAGGCTAGGTCGCACCGGCCCCTGGCTGGAGCGCCACGCCACCGGCCTCGCCCGCTTCGACGAGGCCGTGCGGCGCTTCTACGAGGCGGAGCCTCGCCCCCTGGCATGCTCCTTCCTCTGGTCCACCGCCGGCTGGGTCCTGGGCGCCGGCGAGGTCTGGCTGGGCCTCGGCCTCCTGGGTGCCCCGGTGGGAGTCGCGGAGGCCCTGGCCATGGAGGCGGTCATCGGGGTGATCAAGGGGGCGGGCTTCTTCGTCCCGGCCTCGCTGGGGGTCCAGGAGGGGGGGACGGTCCTCTGGCTCGCGGCCTGGGGGGTGGCCGCGCCGGAGGCCACCGCCTTCGCCCTCCTGCGCCGCGTGCGGGAGCTGGCGTGGCTCGCGGTGGGCCTGGCCTGCCTCAGGGGAGCCCCAGCAGCCAGGGGATGAGGTCCCGGTTGGCCACGGGTCCCGCGGCCCGAGCGGTCTCGGCCGGCGGCGCCGAGAGGAAGAAGGGCACCTCGGCCTCGTGGGCCGATCCGTGGGAACGGAGCGCCACCGAGGGCCCGCCCGCCCCGAAGACCACATGGGGCTGGGCCAGGACCAGGCCGTCCCCCAGGCGGTCCTCCGGCAGGTCCAGGCCGAACGCCGCGTCCGCCGGGGTCCATACCTGGTCTACGCCGTGCAGGCCCCGGATCGCCTCCAGGGCCTCCCACCCGTGGACGTAGGCGGCCCCGCCCAGGTTCTCATGGTGCCGGGTGTAGCGGTCCCGGATGACCGGGACCACGCGGCCTTCCACCCCCGCGCGGGCCAGGGCCGCCTCCAGATCCACGCGCCGGGTCTTCGCCCCCATGCCGTGGTCGGCGGTCACCCCGAGGCGGGCGATGAGGCGGGAGAGCCTCCCTATCGCCTCGTCCAGGGCCTCGACGAAATGCCGGGCCTCCGGGGCGGCCGGGTCGTGCATGTGGAATACGAAGTCCGTGGTGGCCACGAAGAGGAGGTCGGGCCTCCATGCCTCCAGGACGTGGAGCGCCGCCTCCAGGACCCAGAGACTGGACTCCGCCGAATAGACCGGCGGGGCGGGTCCCACCGCCTCCACCAGGTCCTGCGGGGGGCACTCGGCCGCGGCGCTACGCCAGGCGTGGGCCCCCAGCAGGCCGAGGAGCTTCGCCTTCACCGTGAGCACGGCGAAGCGCCCCTCCCACGAGGGCCTGCGCCACGCCAGTTCGGCGTCTTCCATGTAGGCCAGCGTCCCCGTCCGCGGGTCCAGCCAGGAGTTGCCCGTCACCCCGTGCTCCGACGGGCGGCAGGCGGCGGCCACCGACAGCATGTTGACGTTGGTCACCGTGGGGATCTGGGCCCTGGCCAGGGTCCGGAAGGGCATCGCGTCCAGGACCGGCGTCGACGCGGCCTCCAGGTAGGAGGGGTCCAGCCCGTCGATGCAGACGGCGACCGCGGGGCCGCGCAGGCGCCGGGCCGCTAGAACCAGCCGCGGCGCGGGGTCGCGGGTCCCGGCGCGGGCTCCGGGACCGGCGTAGGCACGGGCTCGGGCTCGGGCGCGGGCACCGGCACCGGCGTGGGCTCGCCCGGGGCGGTGAACCAGGCCAGGGCGCGCGTCACCACCGCGGGCAGATCCGGGGGCAGACGATGGCGCCCGGGGAACTCCTCGAGCTCCGCGCGCAGGCCCGCCCGGCGGAAGGCCTCCAGGGAGGCACGGGCACCGGCGATGGTGCGTCGGTCCTCGCTCCCGTGGACGAGGTAGACCGGCATGGCGCGGGCCCCCTCCAGCAGGGGCTCGAGGGCCCCTTCGTCCAGGACCCCCGAGAGGACCAGGAGCCCCGCCAGCCTGGCCGGGTGTCGGAGGGCGACCCGGGTCGCCAGGGCGCCCCCCTGGGAGAAGCCCGCCAGGATCAGCCGCGCGCCGGGCCAGCGGACCTGGGCCTCGTCCAGCTCCGCCAGGACCAGCTCCTCGGCCAGGCTGCCCCAGCGGAAGCTGTCATGGCCTACCCGCAGGTCCCCTTGGGGGCATGAGACCACCACGCCGGTCGCCTCGGCGGTCGCCTCCCAGGAGCCCAGGAAGCGACTGGCGCTGTCCCCGAAGCCGTGGATCGCCACGACCACCGTGGCCGGACCCTCCTTCGGCCGCGAGCTCGGATCGACGGAGACCGAGATCCTTCCCTTGAGGAGCCCCTTCCGGTGGCGTGCGAGCAGCTCGTGGAAGGCGGCCTCCCCGCGGATGGGGTCCAGGTCCTCGTCCTCGGCGATGTGGCCCAGGTCGTCGAATCCGTGGTCCAGGGACCGCGAAAGCCACTCCACCGCCTCGGCCTTCCGTCCGGCCAGGGAGTGGGCGCAGGCGATGTTGTAGTAGGCGTCGGGCCTTTCCGGGTATAGCTCGATGCAGCGCTGGAATCGGGCCATGGACTCGGCGTCCCTCCGGGCGCGCAACAGGTCCAGCCCCTCCTCGAAGGCCGTCAGGTACTCCGCCTCCCGGTCCTGACTCGCTGCGCGATCCAGGGTGGCTCGCCCCTCGGGCGAGGCCCAGGCACACGGGACGGGCGCCAGGGCGAGGACGGCGAGGACCAGGGTCGGGGCGAGGTGCCCATGGGAGCTACGCATGACGGTCCTCCGTGCAGGGCCGGCCATGATAGCCCGGCCGTCCCGCGGGTCAATCGGGCGCGCTGGCGCCCCCGTTGCCCGGCGCCCGCGCGACCGCTAGAATCGCCCTTCCGTGGCCAGGCCCCTCATCGGGATCAACTGCGAGGTCCGGGATGACGCCGGAAGGGCGCTCCGGCTCGAGGCCCTCCTGACCTACGTGGACGCCGTGACGGCCGCCGGGGGCGCCCCCGTCATGGTCCCCCCCACCGAGGACCCGGGGGCCCTGCAACGGGTCCTGGAGGCCCTGGACGGGCTCGTCCTCATCGGCGGGCGGGACTACGACCCGGCGAGCTGGGGCGAGGCCCCAGGGAACCAGACGAACCTCCTCCACCCGCGCCGGGACGCCTTCGACCGCCGTCTGGCCTCCTGCATGGACGCCTGGCCGCACAGGCCGGTCCTCGGGATCTGCGGGGGCTGCCAGCTCCTTGCCATCGCCCGGGGCGGGACCCTGGTGCAGCACCTGCAGGAGGAGGTCCCCGGGGCCCTGGCCCACCGCCGCGAGACGCCCGAACCGGACTCCCTGGACCTCCCCCGGCACCCGGTGTACGTCGAGGCCGACAGCCTGCTGTCCCGGGTGCTGGGCCGCACGCACGTCACCGTCAACTCGAGCCATCACCAGTCCGTGCGCGGCCCCGGCCGCGGCCTGCGCGTGGTGGCGCGGTCTCCGGATGGCGTCGTGGAGGGGCTGGAGGACCCGACCCGGCCGTTCTACCTGGGGGTCCAGTGGCACCCGGAGCGCATGAGGGAGGACCCGGTCCAGGGGCGTCTCTTCCGGTCCCTGGTGGAGGCGGCGGGGCCTTGCGCGGACCCGCGCCGCTAGGGGGCCCCCCGGGGGACGGCCGGCGCCCTGCGGCCCGGGGACAGCTCCCCAGCCAGGGGGAATGGATACGGCTGGCCCTCTGCGTCGGGGCCGTGCTGGCGCTCGTGGGCTACCTGTGGGGCCGTGGGACCGAGCCTCGGACCTCGGGCCGGGAGGGCGGCGACGGGGCGCGGAACCCGGACCGTGCGCCCGGCGAGGAGGTCTACGGCCCACCGCCCCCGTGGGCGAGCGAGCCTCCCACGGGGACGCCCTGGCGGGATCGCCCCGGTCCGCCGCCCCCGACCGAGCCCTTCGTGGAGGTCCCCGGAGTCCTCGCGGCGGTCGAGGACTTCACCTCCGACTGGGAGCCCGAGGCCTACATCCATCTCCTGCACCGGGTGAACAGCCTGGACCAGGAAGAGATCGTCCGGCGGTCCCAGGAGCTGACGGACATCGAGGGGATCCAGCAGCACCCGGAGGCGTTCCGGGGGCGCTTCTGGACGGTCCGGGGGACCATCTGCGACCACTATCCGAAGCTGGTCCCCCGCGACCTGTCGAACCCCAGCGGCGTATCCAAGGCCTACCTGGGCCTGCTGCTCCCCGCGAGGGGGCTCGCGTGCAACTTCGTGGTCCTGGAGAAGGAGCGCGAATACGACCTGTATCGCGAGACGGTGGAGCTCTCGGGGGTGTTCTTCAAGTTCCACAGCTTCCAGACCCAGGCAGGCAAGACCAAGACCCTACCCATCTTCATCGGACGGCGCCTGACGGACTACCACGAGCTGAGCTACGAGGAGGCCCAGCCACGCGAGGTCATCCTCTTCGGGGCGGTGGTGGCGTTCCTGGTGATGTTAACCCTCTTCCTGGCCGTCCACCTCACGAGCAGTCACGACCGCGCCCACGCCGCGGCCTATCGTGAACGCACGGCCCGGCGGCTGCTCGGAAGACGCGGCGGGGCCTCCCCGGGGAGTCCGGTGGACGCGGGGCCGCCTTCGGGCCCGGGGGGGAAGGGACCCTAGTGCGCCGCCTGGAGGTGGTGGCCGGCGCCCACCGCCACGCCGTGATCATCGGGGATGGGGTGCTGGCCCTCCTGGGCCGCCACCTGGTGGAGGCGGGCCTCGGAGGCCCGGCGGCCCTGGTCACCGACGAGCACCTGGCCGACTCCCACGCCGAGACGGCGCGCGACTCCATGGCGCGGTCGGGTATCCGGGTGGCGGTGGTCGTCCTGGCGGCCGGCGAGGAGGGGAAGACCCTCGAGGCGGTGTCGGGACTCTACCGGCGATTCGCCGAGGCGGGACTGGAGCGCACCAGCCCCGTGGTGGCCGTGGGGGGCGGGGTGGTG
>JACQVX010000147.1 GCA_016209495.1 Planctomycetota bacterium | reverse complement strand
GCCTCGGAGGCCGGCACCGGGTGCGGCCCATCCAGGCCCTCCTCTCCGTGAGCCGCGAATACCCGGAGACCAAGACCTCCGCCGGCCTCTTCCTCCGCTGGGAGGAGATCCGCCGGATCGGCGAACGACACACCGGGATGAGCCTCACCCCGGGCACCTTGTCCTACCTCATGGACACGCTACGGACCTACTTCGCGGGACGGCAGGACCTGGAGGAGACCTTCCCCGGTCACGCGGAGATCGCCCGGATCCTCTGGGACTGCACCTCCCCCTACCTCGCCCGATCCGTCGGCCGCCCCGATGGCTTTCCCGGCCCCGACCCGCTGGGGCCCCGGCGGCCCCCCATCGCCTCGGTGCGGGAGCTGGCGGACATGCAGCGAGTGATCTCCGAGCTGGATCTGACATGCAAGGCCCAGCAGGCGCAGATCAGCGCCCTGTCCCGCGAGATGATGCGAATCGCCCAGGCCTCGCCGCCGGTCGGCAGCACCCCCGACGCCCCCCGGGCCGAGGCCTGGTGGCGCCTGGTCGCGCGCCGGGCCGCCGCGGGTGTCACGACGCGACGCGAGGAGGAGCCCCGACCGAGGGCTTGACGCCCCCGTCGCGCGGACTACAATCCCGCCCCGCCCACCCGCGCGTTGGGGACGCCGGGGCTGTGTTCCAGGGGACGACAGGGGCGTGACCGGGCGGGGTCCGTGCTCGGATCGTACGGAGATCACCATGCTCGACCTGACCCATAGGCGGATCCTCGTGACGGGAGGCGCCGGTTTCCTCGGCTCGCACGTGGTGGAGAGGCTACGGGCACGAGGTTGTCCTCCCCACCGGATCTCCGTGCCCCGCAGCCGCGACTGCGACCTCACGGACGAGGCCTCCGTGAGGCGGCTCTTCGAGGAGACCCGCCCCGAGGTGGTGATACACCTGGCCGCCGTGGTCGGGGGCATCGGCGCCAACCGCGCCAACCCGGGCGCCTACTACTACAAGAACCTCGTCATGGGCGCCTTCGCGCTCGAGTACTCCCGCCGCCACGAGGTCGAGAAGTTCGTGGCGATCGGGACCATCTGCGCGTATCCCAAGTTCACCCCCGTCCCCTTCCGCGAGGAGGACCTCTGGACCGGCTACCCGGAGGAGACCAACGCACCCTACGGCCTCGCCAAGAAGGTCATGCTGGTCCAGGCCCAGGCCTACCGCTCCCAGTACGGGATGAATGCGATTTACCTCCTCCCGGTGAACCTATACGGCCCGCACGACAACTTCGACCCGGCTTCCTCCCACGTGATCCCGGCGCTCATCAAGAAGTTCGTCGAGGCCAGGGACTCGGAGGCCGATGTGGTGGAGGTCTGGGGCACCGGGCGGGCCACCCGCGAGTTCCTCTACGTGGAGGACGCGGCGGAGGGGATCCTCCTGGCCACGGAACACTACGACGGACCCGAGCCCGTGAACTTCGGAGCCGGCTTCGAGATCTCCATCTGCGACCTGGCACACAAGATCGCGGGGATCGTCGGCTTCCGCGGGCGCGTCGTGTGGGACACGACCAAGCCGGACGGGCAGCCGAGGCGCTGCCTCGACACGACCCGGGCCGAGAGCCGCTTCGGCTTCAAGGCCTCCACCCCCCTCGACGAGGGTCTGCGAAAGGCCATCGGCTGGTACCTGGAGCACCGCTGACGCCCGGCGATGGCGACGGCCTCTCCCGTCCCGACGCCCCCCCATCCCCTCGTAACCGTCGTCACGCCGACCTTCCGTTCCGCCCCGTTCCTCGAGGACGCCATCCGCAGCGTCCTCGCCCAGGACTGCGGCCCTATCGAGTACATCGTGGTGGATGGCGGCGACGATGCGGAGACGCCCGCCATCGTGGACCGGCACGGCGCCGGCGTGACCCACTACCTTCGAGAGCCGGACGGGGGCCAGGCGGCGGCCATCAACAAGGGCTTCCGCCGGGCCCGGGGGGACGTCCTCGCCTGGCTCAACGCCGACGACTACTACTTCCCCGGTGCCGTCTCCACGGCCCTCGCATGCTTCCAGGCCGACCCGGGGCTCGACGTCCTTTACGGAGACGCCGTCTTCTGCGACGCGGACGGCCAGTTCCTGCGGTACTTCACCGAGGTCGAACCCTTCGACGCCACGCGGCTGCTGGGCCTCTCCAACTACATCTGCCAGCCTGCCGCCTTTTTCCGCCGCGCCGCCCTGGAGCGCGTCCGGGGGCTAGACGAGTCGCTCCACTTCGTCATGGACTGGGACCTGTGGTGCCGCTTCGCGCGGGCCGGCTGCCGCTTCCGATACGAGCCGCGCCCCCTCGCGGTGAATCGCGAACACGCCGCGACGAAGACGCGGCGCGGTGCATGGAGACGGATCCGGGAGATCCTCCGTCTCGGGGCGCGCTACGACCGGCGGCACCTCCCCCTGGGCGCGCTCCACTACATGGCGTGGGAGCTGGACAAGGACTTCGGCATCGGCGCGACGCTCCCCCGAGTGCTCCGGCATTCCGCCGGCTGGCTGCGTGGCGTGAAGCGAGCCCTGGCGGGGCGGCGGGCCATCCGCTCCCTCTATGGCCTCCATCACCACGACCCCGGGGTCGAGGGGGAGGCGGTCATCCACCTCCCGCTCCCAGCCCGGGGGGCAAGCGCCATCCGGCTTCTCGGCGAGTTCCCGGTGGCGGGGGAGGAGCAGACGGTCGAGGTAGACGTGGAGGACCGCCCCGCAGGGAGGATCACGCTGCAGGGCGGCTCCGGTCCCCGCTGGCACGAGCTGGCCGTCGGGGACCTCACGCCCGGGAGCGCCCCGAGCTTCCACTTCCGCTCGCGGAACCGGTTCCGGCGCCCCGGCGGCGAGGCGGCCTGGCTCCTCCACGCCTTCCGGGTCCGCTAGGGGTGGGAGACTCTCGCCCCGGCGAGCGCGGAATCCCTCCGAAATCCCTTCGTGCCCACTTTCGGGGAGGATATCCTTCGCCCCTCGCACGGTCGAGTCCCTCTGGGTGAGGTGCATGCGTATCGGAATTACCGGCGTCGCGGGATTCATCGGGTCCCACCTCGCGGACGCGTTCCTCTTGCGCGGGGACGAGGTCGTCGGCGTGGACAACCTCTCCATGGGTTCCCTCGCCAACATCGAGCACCACCGGGAGAATCCGCGCCTCCGATTCCACGAGCTGGACGTCCGGGACCTGGACGCCATGCGCGCCGCGTTCCGTTCGGTGGACCGCATCGTCCACCTCGCCGCCTTCAAGATCCCACGCTACGGCAACGCCATCGAGACACTCGAGGTGAACAACCTGGGCGGCCGGAACGTCCTGGAGATCGCCCGGGACGGGCAACGCCGCGTCGTACTGGCCTCCACCTCGGACGTCTACGGCAAGAACCCCGGGGTGCCCTTCCGCGAGGACTCGGACTCCCTCATCGGCCCATCCACCATCCCGCGGTGGTCGTACGCCGTCTCCAAACTCTTCGATGAGCACCTGGCCTTCGCCTACCAGGCCACCCACGGCGTACCGATCACGATCCTGCGCTTCTTCGGTAGCTACGGCCCTCGCCAGCACCTGAGCTGGTGGGGTGGGCCCCAGTCGGTCTTCATCTCGGCGATCCTCCGCGACGAGCCCATGGAAATCCACGGGGATGGGATGCAGAGCCGGAGCTTCACCTACATCTCCGACCTGGTGGACGGGATCGTCCGTGCCACGGACTTCGACGGGATGCCGGCCGCCCTTTTCAATCTGGGAAACACGGTGGAGATCACAATCCTGGAGCTGGCCCGCCTCATCAAGGAGCTATGCGACACGCCGCATGAATTGAAGCTGAAGCGGGTCCCCTACTCCAGCCTCGGGAAGTACGAGGACGTGATGCGCCGCGTCCCGGACATCTCCCTGGCCCGGCGCGTCCTGGGCTTCGATCCCCGCGTCGACCTGCGCACGGGCCTGGGTACCACCATTGCCTGGCAACGGAAGGCCATGGCGATGCCGCCCGCGGGCAGCCTGGCCTCGGAGGGTCGAGGCCATGCATGAGGAGTTCACAATCTACTTTGTCATCCCGGCCTACAACGAGGTCCGGAACCTCCCGCGGCTTCTCGGCTCGCTTGAGGCGTGGAGTCGGGACCGACAGGCGGACATCCGGGTGGTCCTTGTGGACGATGGCAGCACGGACGGCACGGCGGCCGTCGCGGAGGGCTTCAAGGCCCTCCCGGTCACCGTCGTGCGACACGAGGTGAACCTGGGGGTGCACCGCGTGTTCCAGACCGGCTTCCAGGCCGTCCAGGCCCTGTCCCCGACCGGCCAGGACCTCATCGTCACGCTGGAGGCCGACAATACCAGTTCCCTGGAGGTCCTCGACGAGATGCTGGATCGCGCCCGCACGGGCCACGACCTGGTGCTCGCCTCCTGCTACGCCCCTGGAGGGAAGGTGGTGGGGACCACGGCCTACCGGAGAATCCTGAGCTGGGGTGCCAACCTGCTCTTGAGGGTGGTGCCGGGGATGCCGCGCGTCCACACCTACAGCTCGTTCTATCGGGTCCATCGCGCCCACTTCTTCCAGCGCCTCCTCGCGGCCTACGACGACCGGCTGATCCAGATGGAGGGTTTCGTCTGCGTGGTCGAACTCCTCCTCAAGGCGGCGCGCCTGGGGGCCAGGGTATGCGAGGTCCCCATGCGCCTGGACGGGGCACGGCGTCAGGGCAAGAGCAAGATGAAGACGATCCGGACGATCCGGGGCTACCTGCGCCTCCTGGCGTGGGCCCTCCTGGGCCGCCTGGCCTCCCCCGGGGTCGCTCCGGCCCCCGAGGGGGCGAGCCAACGGGTGCCCGCGACAGTCCGATCCACCCCGGAGTAACCCGTGCGCCTGGTGTCGGTCGTGGGCGCCCGGCCCCAGTTCGTCAAACTTGCCGTGATGTGCCGCGCCGTGGCCGAGGGGACCCGCGTCGCGTCCCATCACATCATCCACACCGGCCAGCACTACGACGTCGAGATGAACGACGTCTTCTTCCGCGACCTCGACATCCCCGAACCCGACGCGCACCTGGGAGTGGGGTCGGGGAGCCACTCGGCCCAGACCGCCGAGGCGATGACGCGACTGGAGCCCGTGTTGCGGGACGCGCCGGCGGACTGGGTGGTGCTCTACGGGGACACGAACTCCACCCTGGCGGGAGCGCTCGTCGCCGCCAAGCTCGGGTTGCGCATCGCCCACGTGGAGGCGGGCCTTCGCAGCTACAACCGCCAGATGCCCGAGGAGATCAACCGGGTCACGGCGGATCACCTGAGCGACCTCTTGCTCTGTCCTACCCCGACGGCCGTGCGGAACCTGGCGCGGGAGGGCCTCCAGGACCGTGCCGTCCTCGTGGGCGACGTGATGTACGACGCCGCGCTTCGCTACCGGGACGTGGCGGAAGGCCGCGGCGGGGATCTGGCGGAGACCTGGCGGCCAGGGACCTTCGCCCTGGCGACGGTCCACCGTCAGGAGAACACCGACGACGTCCACCGTCTGGCGACGATCCTCGGCGCCCTGGACCGCATCGCGGAACGGATCTGTCCCGTCCTCCTTCCGCTGCACCCGCGCACCCGCAAGGCCATGGCGGAGGCCGGCCTCTCTTGCCGGTCCGTGACGACCCTGCGGCCCGTGTCCTACCTGGAGATGCTGCTGCTCGAGGGGCGCGCCCGCTTCGTCCTCACGGATTCCGGGGGAGTCCAGAAGGAGTCCTACTTCGTCCGCACGCCGTGCATCACCCTGCGGAACGAGACCGAGTGGGTGGAGACCCTCGAGAACCGATGCAACGTACTCGCCGGGGCGGACGAGGAGGCCATCTGCGCGGCGGCGGGATGCGCGCGGCAGGCGGGCCCGTGGACGGCGGTCTACGGCGACGGGCGCGCCGCCCAGGCCATGCTCGGCGCGCTGGAAGTTGCCCTCATGGAGCCGTGAAATAGCTGAGGGTCGGCCACGCGGCGGCGGTGCTGCAAGCCACGATTTCCGTTTGACATCCGACTTGCAGGAAATACACTCGGCGACCCTACACAGGACGACCCTTCTCCATGGACATGCCATGCACACTCTGGGGCGTGAGCGGCGCAGCGTGTTCAGCGAGGTGGGCGGGGGCACCCCAAGATGACCAAGGTCCACGTCATTCTCCCGGCGTTCAACGAGCAGAACGCGCTACAGATCCTTGTACCCAAGATCGATGCCGTCATGCGCGATCTCGGTCGGCCCTACCGGGTCGTGGCCGTGGACGACGGGAGCACGGATGGGACGGCTATGGTGCTCCAAGGGCTGTCCACCTCCTATCCCATCGAGGTGATCACCCACCGCATCAATCGCGGCCTTGGCGAGACGATCCGGGATGGCTTTGAATTCGTGGCCGAATCCGCAGCGCGGGACGACGTGATCATTCGGCTCGACTCCGACGACACCCATGACCCCGCTTTCATGGCCAGCCTGCTCACCCGTCTCGACGATGGCTACGACGTCGTAGGCACGTCGCGATTCCAGCCCGGGGGTGGCCAGACCGGCGTGAGTTTCCGTCGCGCCTTCATCAGTCGGTGTGCCAACCTGTTCATGCGAGTGTTCTTCCACATGCCCGGGATCAAGGACTATTCGTGTGGGTTCCGGGCCTATCGTGCCTCGGTGGTACAGGACGCGCTGCGGATCTTCAAGAACGACTTCATCCAGCTCCGCGGCGTCGGCTTCACCTGTACCCTCGAAAAGCTCGCCAAACTGCACCTCATGGGCTGCCACTTCTCCGAGGTCCCCTTCATCCTCCATTACGGTCAGAAGGCGAGCGAGAGCAAGATGGTGACGAGCGTCACGACGGTCGGCTACTTCCTCTTGCTCTTCCTCTATCGCTGCCCCTTCTATGGCTGGCGCACGCAGTTCAGGCGCCTCGCGGATCGCTATCGTGCGGAACGCGAATCCAGCGCAAGGTCGATTCCCCTCCGAGACGGCCGTGACCTAGTGGTGCCGAGCCAGTCGTCCCTGTAGGATGCCACCGACGTGTGTGGGATAGCGGGACTCATAGGGCCAGGGCACAAGACCAGCACGCGCGCGGACACCGTTGCGAGCATGCTGGACGTCATGGCCCACCGCGGACCCGACGGGCGAGGTGTGGTAGAGGATGATGGGGCTGTCCTCGGTCACTGCCGCCTCGCCATCATCGACCTGGTCACGGGCGACCAGCCCATGCGTTCCCGCGACGAGCGGCTGGTTATGACCTTCAACGGGGAGATATACAACTACCTGGAGCTCCGGCAGGAGCTCATCCAGCAAGGCTACGCCTTCGCGACCTCCTCCGACACCGAGGTCCTCCTCTATCTCTACGACTGCTACGGCCCCGAGTGCGTGCACCGCTTGAACGGGATGTTCGCCTTCGCGATCTGGGATCGGAAGGAGCGTCGCCTCTTTGCCGCCCGTGACCGCTTCGGCATAAAGCCCTTCTACTGGGTGCAACTGGGGGACGCCTTCGCGTTCGCCTCGGAGATCAAGGCGTTCCGTTGCGTCGCGGGGTACCAGCCGCGACCGGATCCCGACGGACTGGCGGAATACCTCCGATTCCAGTTCTGCCTCGGGGATCGGACCCTCTTCATGGGCGTCCATCGCCTCGAACCCGGCCATACGCTGGAGGTCGAACCGGCCGGCAGGCCGAGCATCAAGCGCTACTGGGACCTCCGCTTCGACATCGACACCCATCACACCGAGGCGTATTTCATCGACCGGGTCAAGGTCCTCCTCGGGGACAGCGTGCGCTTCCAGCTACGAAGCGATGTCCCCATTGGCGCCTACCTGAGCGGCGGCATGGATTCGTCGGCCATCGCCAGCCTCGCGGGGGACTTCCTTGGCGGCCGGATCTCCACCTTCACGGGCGGCTTCCGGGAGGGCCCGACCTTCGATGAGACGTCCTATGCCCGGAGTGTGGCGAAGCGAATCGGCTCCAACCACTTCGAGGTCTTCCCTACCGCGGCCGATTTCGAGAGGGACATCGCGCGGCTGATCTGGTTCATGGATGAGCCCGCCGCCGGCCCCGGCCTCTTCCCCCAGTACCAGGTGGCCAGGCTTGCGCGCGATCACGTCAAGGTCATCCTCGGCGGCCAGGGCGGCGACGAGGTCTTCGGGGGGTACGCCCGTTACCTCGCGTGCTATCTGGAGGAGTGCCTCCTGGGCGCTATCGAGGAGACGACCGACCCATCGAGGCACATCCTCTCCATGTCGTCCATGGTCCCGGCACTCCCGACCTTGCGCCACTACAAACCGATGCTGCAGCACTTCTGGCGCGATGGCCTCTTCGAGCCGCTCGACCGTCGCTACCTCCGCCTCGTGGACCGCGGCACCGCAATCCAGGAGCTGTATCAGCCTGATTTCCTCACCGGGTACGACCCGACGGAGGCCTTCCGGGAGATCTTCAATCGACCGGGTATCGAGTCGCTCTTCAATCGGATGACCTTTTTCGACATGCGAACGCTCCTCCCCGCCCTGCTCCACGTCGAGGACCGAGTGAGCATGGCGGTCTCTCTCGAGTCGCGCGTCCCTCTCCTCGACCACCGTATCGCCGAGCTCGTGATGACCGTGCCGCCCGCCTGGAAGTTCAAGGACGGTCGTCTCAAGCACCTCCTCCGCCGGGCCGTCGAGCACATCCTTCCCGAGGAGGTGCTCAAGAGGCAGGACAAGATGGGGTTCCCGGTACCCCTGGTGCAATGGACCGCGGGCCCTCTCCGCGACTTCTTCCGAGATACGCTCCTCGGACGCGAGGCCCGGGAACGCGGTATCTACCGGGTGGACGCGGTCGAGCGCCTCCTCGATCATGAGAGCCCCTTTGGAAGGGACCTCTGGGGGCTCCTCTGCCTGGAGCTCTGGTATCGCACCCTCGACGGCAGATCGACGCGATGCCCCTGACGGCGCCGTCGGACGCCAGGGTCCTCCCCTTGGGGAGCGTTCGCCGATGAAGTCCTCGCTGCAATCCCTGGCCATGATCGCGGTGACCAGCGGCCTGGTCTATTTCCTCCTTCCGCATCTCCAGTACCGCGGGGGGAAAGACGTACACGGGTCGTCCGGCTCCTCGGCCCGCAAGGTTTCCTCCATCATGCACTTCCCAAACGCCGAGGGGGTGGCCTTGACCTGCCTGACCGAGGTGGTGAGGGCCGGCGAGGACATCGAGGTCGGATGGAAGGGGCTGGACGACCACGGCAAGGACGACTGGGTCGGGATCTTCCCCCCGGATGACCTGGACAACGCCTATCTGGACTATGTCCAGACCGGCGGCGGATCGGGGGGAACCGTGAAGATCCCGATCCCCGCCAACGCCCCGCCGGGCGAATACCAGGTGCGCTTCTACAGCAAGGCGAGCTGGTACCTCATCGCTACCCTTGCGATCCGGATCCAGGCCCGCCGGTGATGGGGCCTAGCCTCTTCCTCCTCCTTCTGAAGGTCGTCTACTTCCTCGTGCTCGTGGGCGTCTGCGGGTGGGCGCTGGCTCCCCGCCCCCTGTATCCCGACCGGAGGATCGGCTCCTGGGTCGCATGGCAGGTCCTGGGCACCACGACCCTCTTCATCTGCGGCTTCAGCCTCGTTCGCATGGACATCCCGGCGCGTTGGCTCGCCGTCGTCCCGCCCGCGCTCCTCGTCTACCGGGCCGTCGCCAACGCTGGGCGCCGCCGCTTCCCCTCCTCGACGCCGGGTCCCGGCGCCCCTGACCGGATCGTCGATGCGGAGCCCCTCCGGAGGTCGCTCCTGTGGTACGCGGGCACCTCCGCCCTTGTCGTGCTCCTGTATCTGTTCCCCTTTGTCGCCTTGAACACCTCCGGACTGCAAGCCTACGGTGGCGGCGACCAGTCGAGCTATTTCCGGATGTCCGACCTCCTCCTCGACGAAAGCCTCGGAGGCCTCGTGGAGCGATGGGAGTCGCAGGCGCAGCCGGCGGAGTACGGAGAGGAGCTTCTTGCCCCGAGCCCGAACTGGTCCATTCACCAGCTCGCCTACTACCTCGAGAAGGGGGCGTCGTGGACCTTTGCGACACAGACCATCGGGCTGCCCTTCATGGCGCTCGCGCCAGGCTTCACGGAGGAGTCCTACACCGCCGGGGTCACGGTGCTCGTCGTCATCTGTTGCTGGGGTGCTGCCCTCCTCGTGGCCAGCCTTCCGCGCGGGCGGCCGCCCTCCTCCGCCCTCGCCGTCAGTGCCGCCGTCGTCGCCGTCGGAAGCCCGGTGTTCAGCCTCGCCCTGAAGCACGCGACGCCCGCACTATGCGCCTGGGGGGTCCTCCTCCACCTGCTCGCGGTCCTCCTCCATCATGCGAGGATCGGGGATTCGGCGGTCCCCCGCGTCTTCTTCGCCCTCGGCCTCTCGACCTGCATCCTCCTCTACCTCCCCGGGCTCCTCATCGCCACCCCGCTGCTCGTGGCGGTCCTCGTGTCCCTGTCCTCCCGTCCCCAGAGCCGCACCCTCCCGTCCCTCGGCACCGTCGCGCTGCTCGTCGTACTCCTCGTGAACGTGGAGCTCGAGCGGCCCCTCCGGCTCATCCTCAGCAACGTCTCCCGACAGCTCGTCGACTACGGACTGCACTGGGAGGTGCTCCCCCTGACCGTCCTGGGCATCGCCGACTTCGACACCATCCTGTCGAGCCCCGTCCTGCCAAGCCCCGTCACCACGCTCCTCGGCCTAGCGTTGACCCTCGGGTTCCCGCTCGCCATTGCGCAAATGGAGAGGCGCGCCCGCCTCGCCCTCCTGTTGCTCGTCGGTCCCTTCGCCTTCGCGATTCCCTACTACTACTACCGGGTCGGCCATTATCACGTGATTCGTCTCTCGGAATTCGTCGCAATCCCCCTCCTCGCGCTCTCGGGCCTGGGCTTCCTCTCGTGGACCTACTCCCGCGGGGCGACGGGGCTGCGGGTTCGCGCGGTCGCAGGCCTGGGGGCACTCGCCCTCCTCGCCGGCGCGCTCCCCTTCAAGGCCATCGCCTATTCCAGCATCATCGGAGCCGGGGGCCCGAACCCGCGCGCCTCGATGCTGCACAGCGGCTCGCTGCGGCTCTCGCACGATATCGTCCAGTTCGCCGGCGAGGTGTCCTCGTCCGACCGCGCAGCGACCGTCTACTGGATGGGTTGGGGTGCGGTACAGGCGGCGAGCAACGACATCCTCTTCCGGCGGGTGAACTTCCTGGAGTCCATCGAGTTCGACTACACCGGCCTCGGTGACGTCAACCGGGTGGACGTCCTGGATCCGGTCCTCCTGGCCAACGCAATCCTGGTCTACCCCGATCCTCCTCCCCGGGACATCCTCGAACCCGGCTCCCGCTACAAGCCTGACCCGCGCTGGACGGTGCCCGGCTACCGCCTGTTCCATACGGGATCCGGAGCCGGGTCCGCACTTGTCGGGACCGGGTGGCTACCCCCGACCAGGGAACGCGGAGAGGTCGTCCGCCACCTTCGAGGGCGTATCGACGGCGGCCTCGTCATCTGGAGCGAGGAGCCGGTCGAGGTCCTCTTGGGTGTGGAATGCTATGGCCGCGACGAGGACGGGTCCCTCGTCATCGAGCGCGGGCACCTCCGGGGCGGTTCCGTGGGTGACCCCGGTGTCCCATCTGCGCGGGTGCGGTTCGACGTCGAACCCTGGGGGTCCATCGTGGCTGGGCAGCGCTACGTGGCGCTGCGGCTGCAATCTGGCGTGAACGTGCTGCGGTTCTCCTCGGGACGGAACCCCGCCTCCCCGGACACCCCGGGGCAACACCTGATGTTCAGGGTCATCTCCCTGGTGCCTCTCCCGCGGGACATTCCCCTGCCCGGGCCCATCATGATCGTCCCGGCCGATGCGGTCCCTGCCGACCTGAGACTCGCGGCCTCCTTCGGGCGCGTGGGGATCGGGAACGGCAAGGTCTCGGAGGGATCGGTGTCGGTGGAGAACGATATCGTGGCCGCGGGAGATACTGTCCTGGCCGCCTGGACCGGCATGACCTTCCCCGCGAAGGACGACTGGATCGGGATGTTCCCCCTCGGGGGCGACGACGCCTCCAGGATCTCCTTCGGGTTCACCGGAGGGGAGGCAGCGGGGTCCATGACGATCTCGATCCCCGAAGCCTGCCCCCCGGGTCGGTACGAATTGCGTCTGTATTGGCGTGGCACTTGGTATCTCTTGTCGCGAAGTCGTCCCTTCGAGGTCCGTCATCCCTGACCCGTCTTCATGGCCGAAGAGGAAGATGTGAAACCGGTGGCAAAACGCCTCCTGTTCGTGATCACGGCGCTTTTCGGCGCGCTCGCGTCCCTCGTCCTGGTCGGATTCGCGGCTGGGGACCTGGTCCTTTCCGCCATCGGTAGGCCGCGCGCGAACTTGAGCCTCGCGTCCTGGGAGTACATCGAGGGACGGGGCGTTGCCGCGCAGCGGGGCCAGCAGGGTCACTCCCATTACATCAACTCCTACGCCATGCGCAGGGACGAGCTGCCTCCCTTGGTCCCCGGGGAGCAGCGCATCCTCATGCTGGGCGACTCCACCTGCTACTCGGCCCACTCCGTCCAGGGAAGGGACTGGCCCGGCGTAGTGGAGAGGGAGTTGAGGGGGAGGGGCGTCCCCGCGACGACCATGAACGCCGGATATCCCGGCTATCGCGTGCGGTCCATGTTCCTGGCCTATCGCTGGCTGAAGCCCCAGATCCCCATCGATGTCGTCGTGATATACGGGGGCTGGAACGACATCCTCACATGGGATCGCACCTGGGACTGGGAGTTCGATTACGACGCCGCGGCGCGGAGACTCTTCCCCGACTTCCCGAACTCCCTGGAACCCCACCCTGAGCTGGTCCCCTACGACACCCCGAGCCCACCCCCGGAGAACGTCATTCTCGCCCCGCCTCTCCTGGGCGTGCTGGCACACAGCAGCCCCCTGATGAACCGGTTGCTGCTCAGTGGGCGGGCCCTGAACTTCATGAGATGGATGCAGGACAGGCCCGGGGCGGGTGCAGGCCCGGCTCCGAAGATGACGCCCAGCAACCGCTCCGAGTGGTACATGCTCTATCTCGGCCTGCTCATCCGCGAGGTCCAGCGGGATGGGGTCACCCCGGTGATGGTCAGGCCCTTCTCCGTATTCCGTATCCCAGACTACGACAGTGCCGAGGCCTTCACCGGTCCAAACATGCTATACACCTTTTCTGTAAAGGACATTCCCATGATGCGGTCCGAGATCGAGCGCATGGACCGCATACAGGACCTCTTCGCTGCGCACACCTCGGCCCTCCTCATCGACCCGACCCCGGGCATGCTGCGCCACATCAACCAGGAGAACATCTTCCGCGACCTGTGGCTCGGCTCCCCCATCCACACGAAACCGAAGGGCGATGCTCTCCTGGGCTCACTCATAGCGGAGGCCCTGGTGGAGAAGACCTCCCTCCGCCCCTTGAGCCCCCAGCCCTGGAAACACCCGCATGAAGCAAAGCGAGAGTTGGACTACGGCCATCGCCCCGTGAACCTGGCGGAGCTTGCCCCCCGTCCGACGCGGACGGGGAACGTCATCCCGGCCGTCCTCGGCATGATGGCCGTCTTCAGCGTGGTGGGCGTCCTGCTCTGCGCCGGCCTCCTCGGCACGGACAGGGTCGAACCCCTCCGCGGCTGGAGCCTCGCCCTGGGCGTCGTCCCCTCTCTGGCGCTGTCCATGCTGCTCTACCAGGTAATGGACGCCCCCGGCCTGCTCCTCACCTTGGCCCTGAGCTTCCTCGTCGTAGCCTCGCTCCTCGCCCTGAGACAGAGGGGCGAGTGGACCGCGAGGACAGCGCGGACCCTGGCGGGCCACGCCGCGGCAGGCACCGCCGCTGCGACCCTGCTGGCCATGGCGGAGCTGGAGCTGATGCTCCACCTGTCCTCCGGCGTGAATCTGACGAACCTGATCCGCGACTACGCCTCCTGGATCGATCTGCAGGCGGACCAGGGCCTCCTCGGAAGCGCGAAGGTGCACTACTACCACATCTACCAGGCGGCTTCCGCGAGCGGTCAGTTCGGCACCGGCATCGCCCTCCAGATGTTCGAGAGGCTCCTCACTTACCCCACCCTGCACGCGGCGGCCACCCCTTTCCTGGCGGGGGCCGTTCACGGGTGTACCGGCCTGGACCCGGTGAAGTCCTTCACCCTGACGGCGGCGCTACCCGGGGCGCTCCTGGCCTTGCCCCTCCTGGCGGTGACCTTCCAGCGATCCACGGCCCTGCCCCTGCGATTCCTCGCGACGCTCCTCGCTGCCGGGGCGCTCATCGCCGCGGCCGGACTGCCGGCCCCCATCACTGGCACGGCGGCAATGGCCCTGGCCGGCTTCTCCTTCGCCGGCCTGGCCTCCGATCGCCCGTTCACCCGCTGGCTTGTCGCCGTCCTGGCGGCAGGCATGGCGATGCTCCTGCCCTCGTCCTGGACCTTCCTGCTCCTCGCCGGGATCGTCCTGGGCTGGCCCCTGGTCGCCGGGGGACCGTGTCCGCGCGTGCGTGCGGTCGCCGGAACAGCCATTGGCGCGGTGCTCGCCATCCTCGTGGCCAGGCTCCTCTACATCCGCTACACGCCCGTGGCGTCCGAGCTCTTCGACTCCCTCGCCAGCCTGGGTATCATCGAGGCCTCGGGAGGGGCCGCGCCGCTGTTCCATTGGATCGTCTTTGGGATGGCGGCCTCCGCCATCGTCGCCTCCGCGGCCTTAGGCGGTCCACGCCATGCGCGATTCGGACTGGCCGTGTCCATCCCCTTCGTGGTTGCCATGGCCTGCGTTCCGGAGGTCCTGACCGGCCTTGTCACCCTCGCCATCCTGGCCGTCGCGGGGACGATGCTCACCCGTCTTCCGGCCAACGCGGCCGCGAAGGGGTCCACCGGGGCCCCGGTGGATACCGCCACGAACGTCACGATCATGGGTAGGTCCTGATGCTGGAACCCAGCCTCCCGTTGCTGTGCGCCAAGACGGTCTACTTCCTCCTGGCGACCGGTGCGTGCGGATGGGCCCTGTACCCGCAGGCCATCTACCCCCGATCGCGGATCGGCTCCTGGGTGGCCTGGCAGACCCTGGGGATCTCCGTGCTTCTCCTGTCGGGGTTTACCCTCCTGCGGATGCACCTCCCGGCCCGGCCTCTCTGGGTCGTCCCCTGGCTTCTGCCCCTTATCCGACTGGCGATCCTCGGTCTCCGGTACCGACGCGATGGCAGAGGACCTATTGCGTGGGTCCGCGGACTGGAAGACCCCGCTCCCCTGCGGCGGTCCTTCCTCGCCTACGTGGCGGTCACGGGGGCCATCTGCGCCCTCTACCTCCTCCCCTTCATCGTGCGCGGGACCTCCGGCCTGTACGCCTATGGCGGCGGGGACCATAGCACCTACTTCGGCTTCTCCGCGGAACTGGTCGACCAGTCGGTGGACGACGTCTCGTCCGGATGGGACATCGACTGGGACACCCTTCGCGAGGACGAGGACGCCCGCCGTATCTTCAAGAGGAACCTCAAGAGGAACGCGCCCATGCTCGTGCCTCCGAGCACGAACTGGTCCTTCCGGCAGTACGTGAGGATGGTGCAAACCGACGAGGCCACGACCTACGCCTCCCAGACCGTGAGCATCCCCTTCATCGCGCTCGTCCCGGGCTCGAGCGAGGAATCCTATTCCGCGGGCATGGCGACCTATGTCGCCCTGCTCTGCTGGGCGGCGGCACTGCTGGTCACCTCCTTCTTCCGGGAGAGGCCTCCTCCGTGGGTGATCGCGGTGGGCGCCCTCGCCGTCGCCGTGGGGAGTCCGGCCATCAGCCTAGCCATCAAGGGCTCGATCCCGGCCCTGTTCACCTGGGGACTCTGCCTGCAGCTCCTCGCCGTGCTGCTCGACCACGTCAGGCGGGACTGCCCTCGGCTCCCCGTCTTCTTCTTCGGGGTCGGCATCGCCACCTGCGTGCTGTTCTGGGTCGGCGCGCTGGTCCTCACCTCCCTCTTGTGGGCGTACGGACTCCTCTCCCTCCTGTACCGGGGCTGGCGACCCCTGCTCCTGCGCGGGGCCCTTGTCGCCGCACTGGTGCTGCTGCTCGGAAACTCCGAGTTCCTCCGCGTCTACCGGCTGACGACCCTCGCCTACTTGAAGGAGCTCGTGCTCGACTACAGGGTCACATGGGACCACATCCCCCCCACCCTCATGGGTGCCGCCGATTTCGAGACCCTCCTCAGCATCGAGGGGAGCGAGGCCGAGGTCCGCTTCTACTGGGTCGTGGCGTCCCTGGGGGCGGTGGGGTCGCTCCTGTGCGCCGCGCTCGCCCTGTTCAGGATGGACCGGCGAGGCGCCGTGGCCCTCCTCCTCCTGGCAGCCCCCTTCGTCTACTCCGTCCCCCGCTACATGTCCCTGACCATGCACTACCACGTGCTGCGGGTGGTCGAGTTCGCCGCGGTCATCGTCCTCGCCCTGGCAGGAATGGGCCTCGCCACCTCCCTGCGTCCATGGTCCCCGTGGTCGCGGCGCTACGTCGTCTACCCCGCGCTATGCGGCCTGGCGATGTTCTGTGCCAGTGCCCTGACCTTCAAGTCGTACATCCTGAGCACCTTCACAACCCCCGGCCTGCACCTGCGAAGCTCCATGATCGACTCGGAGGCCATGGACCTGGCCCGGCGGCTCGCCGAGCACGGCGACCGTACCGCGTCCCCGGAGAGACCCATCGTCTACTCCATGAGCCACGGTTCTATCCGGGTTGCGAACAACGAGCTTCTCTTCCGGCACGTCCGATATCTCGAGGGCTACGACTACGACTACCTCCTGTTCTACAACCTAGACCTCTTGAACACCGAGTACGCCCGCAACGCCGTTCTCGTCTACCCGGAAGGATATGGCCCGGATATCCTGCACGTGGCGGACGAGCTCCGGCCGCAGCCTATCCTGCCGATCCCGGGATACCGGGTCTACGAACCCGGGACAGGGTCCGGGGTCGCACTCGTGGGCCCTGGTTGGATTCCCGCCGATTCCGCCCGTGACCCCGTGTATCGCTACCTTCGTGACTTCTACGAGGGCGGGATCTTCATCTGGTCCCAGGCCCCTCGCACCGTCCTATTGAGGCTGCGTGCCCGCTCATCGGCGCGGCCCGACGTGCCCGTCCAACTGGCGATCCACCACGGTGATCGCGATGAGGCCATCGAGTGGCCGCCGGCCCTGAGGGTAGGGGCGGGGGAATCGAAGCGTGAGTTCCTCCTTCGGCTCCGGGACAGCTTGACGCTCCCTCGCCTCGTCGACGAGATCGACCTGGTCTACGAGTTCATCCAGGCGGTGAAGACGGACCGGGCCTTCCTGGACGAGATCGTCCGCCACGACGACAATCCGAAGAGCCGCACATACTTGGAGGTGCTCGCCGGGAACGCGGGACTGCTCGGTGCCCTGTCCATCACGAGGGCCATGATCCACGAGCATCTCGACGGCGCTCCCAGGAATCGCGCGCTCGTCGTCGCTGACCAGACACTGGTACGGGTCACCAAGAACCTCGAGCACTACGGCGACCTCATCCAGGAACTGCAACGTCCCGAAGGGTTCGAGGCCTGGTTCAACGACGTCCTGGTCCATACCCCCTATCTCAAGAATCTCGTGCGCCTGCAATTCGACAACGGCGAGACCGTTCCGCCGGAGATCGCGGACTCGCTGCTCGCGCGGGAAATCCGTTTTCCCATCGAGGCCACGACGAGCGAGCTACTCCTTGCGTGCAACCTGGAGCCGGGCCTCAACGTCCTGCGCCTGATCATCCGGGACATGCACGGGGCCCGCAGCGGCCAGGACCCCCTGACCGGACGTCTCTACGACCAGGATCACAAGCTGCCCTGGGTGGTGGTCTCGGGTATCGAGGTCGTGCCGGCACGCTCGGACGGGTCCTTCCCCGGGAGGCTCCACCGCTTCGAGGATCCGGGGGCCTTCTATGCGTTGACCGATGCCCTGGTACGACCCGCGGTGATGGCCCACGGGGAGGGTTTCACCGCTGGCCAGTCAGTCTCCGCCTCCTGGAAGAACCTGCGCCCGCACAACCCACAGGACTGGATCGGGGTCTTCCCCGTCGGCGGCGACGACCCGTCGCGCGTCTCCTTCGCGTTCACGGGCGGCGGCGAAGAGGGCCAGCTGGCCCTTCCAGTCCCGCAGGGCACCCCGGTGGGCCGTTACGAGCTGCGGCTATTCCGGAACGGCGGCTGGGAACTGGCCTGCCGCAGCAGCCCGTTCACGCTCAACAACGAGTAGGTTCGGAGGCATGGAGGAGGATATAGAACCTCCGCGCCCCCCTCGTCTCGACCCCGATGTCCCGGAAGCCGTTCTTCACATAGAAGGCCCGCGCGCGATCCGACGAGGTCTTGACCGTACAGCCCGGCGCCCCCGCCGACCACAGTCTGCGCAGTCCCTCCTGGACCAGTGCCGCCCCGAACCCCTTGCCCTGATCCCCGGGCAACGTCGCGATGGAGTAGAGCTCCGGCCATCGTTCCCGGTCCTCGATGGGTTCGGTCAGCTCGACGCGTCCGCGGAGGAAGGCCAGCACATCGAGGGGGATCCGGGGGTCTAGCCACAGCCGCCGCAGGATCGACCATCCGATGGCGACCCGCCGGGAGCTGAGGTCCCTCGCGAGCCCGGCGCTTTCCCGGGCGAAGATGACGTAGGCGCGTACCCTGCCCTCCTCCTCGCACACCAGGATGAACCCGTGTCCGGACCCCAGGACCGTGGGGTAGAAGGTCCTCCCCAGGAATGCACGGCCCAGCCTGGGCAGGAGGTCGCCCGGCAGCGCCCGCATGTGGATCTCGACCATCGCGTCGATGTCCGAGACCTCCGCAAGCCGGATCATACCTGCCCCTCGATTTCGCGGTGGACCTCGCGCACGATGTCCACGACCCGCTCGGCAAGCCTCCTCCCGCCCCAGATCGGCAGGTTGATCACGGTCCTGGCGACCTGCGCGGCCCTGGGAAACTCATCGGGACGATGCGCCCCGTAGGAAGGGAGCTCCGGGACGCTGTAGGGAACCACCTGCCCGAGCTGCAGACCCCTTCGCAGGCAGCGTTCCAGCCACTCATCGCGTCTCGACACCCGGACGACAAAATGAGAATACGTCGAGTTTTCCAGGCGCGGCGGGAGGACGAACCCGTCGAGGTTCAAGTGCTGGAAGTAGACCTCCGCCGCCTCCCGGCGCCGACGCACGACCTCGTCGAACCGCCGGAGGTTGGCGATGCCGACCCGGGCCTCGATCCCGGCCATGCCCTCCAGGTAGTCCCTGGGCATCCCTATCACCTGATCCTCCTCGATGGGGTAGGTGAACCGGTTCAGGAGGCCCGAGCGTTCGAGCTTGTTCACCAGGGCGTATATGGGAGGGCTGAACACCGGCAGGATGGCGAGGAGGTACAGGAGCCGCTTCAGGCCCTTCCCCCACGAGGCAGGCCGGAGACGTTCGTCGCGGAGCACCTGGAGCCTCGCGTGGAGCGCCTCGCTGTCCGTCGCCACCACGCCGCCGAAGATGGAGCTGACGACCTTGCTGATGTTGAGGCTGTAGCAGGCGGCGACGCCCGCCTTGTGCACCGGCCGCCCCTTCCATCGGGCATCCAGGGTCAACGCGCAGTCCTGGATCACCGGGATATCCCGCGGGAATCGCGCGCGGACGGCCTCGAGCATGTCGAGGTCGCACGGATAGCCGTACATGGAGGTCGCGATGATCGCCCCCGTCCGCCCCGTGACCCGTGGAGGCACCAGGGCGAGATCCATGTTGAACCCGCCCTCTTCCACGTCCACAAAGACCGGCCGGTTCCCGCTGCACACGACGGCGTGCGGAACGACGACGCAGGTGATGGCCGGGGTGATGACCTCACAATCTCTGAGTCCTAGGGCCTCCAGGAGCAGCAGCAGCGCGGATCGCCCGTACGGGAAGGCGAGGGCATAGCGTGCCCCCACCAGCCCCGCGAACGCCACCTCGAAGCGTTCGCAATCACCGCCCCGCGGGGGCGTCAATGCGGCCCGTACCTCCCGTGCACCAATGAGCGGTCTCAGCCTCGGGATCATCGGGTGCGAGGCTAGCCATTCACGGCCGCCGCCTGCGGCGAAGGCTTCCGTCCAGTGCCAACGATCAGCGTCGTCAGCCTCCTCAGGAGCGGCGTGCGCTCGATCAGGAACTCGGCGGCACTCGTGAGCACGTAGAGCCATGTCGGGAAGTACCGATACGTGAGCAGGACGTGTCTCAGGGAGATGTCCGTGATCCCCGCATCCGCCATCTCCCGCTCGATTCGCTCCCTCGTGAAGCTCCGCGTGTAGGAGGGGTGGGGGACGCCGAAGAGCCTGTCCACAACCCTGCCGACCCCCCAGAAGAAGGGCGAGTAGCTGTTTGGCACATCGATGAACAGGACGCCACCGGGGCGCAGGCACCGGGCGAACTCCTTCAGGGCCGACGCGGGGTCCGCCAGGTAGCGCAGTGTGCAGAGGCTCACGATCACATCGAAGGACGCGTCCCGGAACGGGAGGGCCTCTCCGTCGGCCTGCACGAGGGGGGTATTCGTGTTGAGCTCGGAGGCGATCCGGAGCTGCGCCAGGGCTACGTCGAGGCCTACGACGTCGAAACCGAGGCCTGCGAAGCGGCGCGTGAATACCCCGTCGGCCGTGCCGACCTCGAGGAGCCGCCGGGACGTCGCCGGCCAGGGGAGGGCCGCCCCGAAGAGGTCCATCTTCCGGCGGATGTAGTGCTCACCGGCGGGTGAGGAGAACGAACCCGTATAGCCCCGGATCTCGTCCTCGTACTGTTGCCGGATCGCCTCCTTCATGACCCTCGTTCCTCGAGTCTCGATTCCCGCGCCATCGCCTGGACCGTGACCAGCCGACACTGCGACTTGAGCGTCGCGAGGAGTTTCCGGTAGATCGCCCTCCTCTTCCGGAGCGGCACGGCCACGCCGGGTTGCCGCGCCAGCCTCGGGTCGAGCCCATCCTCCGGTATTCCCAAGAGCTCGATGGGGTGGAGGGAGAACGTAAAGGGGTTCCTTCGCGCGACCATCCACGCCAGGCTCGCCCGGAACAGGCCCCACCCGGTGCCCACGAGGAAGGTCCCCAGGAAGGGCAACCGGACGTCCGGCACGACCCCGACGGGGATCTCGACAAGCTGCCGGGTGCCCCTCCTCCAGGGGCGCCGCGCATCGGGCCGGTAAGGTCGGGTCGGGGCCACCGAGAACCACGGCGACCCCATGCCCGTGGTGCTCACCCTGGCCATGTTCTTGAGGCGATGCATGACCTTGAGCGGCACCAGGAGGGAGCTGGGGAAGATCGACGAATCGTATTCGTATCCACGCTCTTCCAGGATGTCGAACAACTCCGCGTCGATGTCCCAACCTGGGCTCCGGAATCCCGCGACCGGCCTTCCCGTGAGGTCGGAGAGGACTCCCTCGCAAGCAGCGATCTCCTCGATCTTCCTAGGCCTGGGGAGGCCCGTGATGCGGAAGGGGTGTGTCATCGTGTGGTTGGCGATCTCGTGGCCCGCGTCCGAAAGGCGACGGATCACCTGCGCGTTCTCCGCGTGATTGACGACGTCGTTCGCGACCACGAAGAAGGTAGCGCGGATGCCGAACTCATCGAGAAGCTCCGCGAGCCGCGGGAGCGCCCTCGAATACACCGCGTTGCTGGCAACGGAGTCCAGCCCGTACGCGCGGTGGTAGCACGAGAGTGAATCGATGTCGACCGATATCGAGGCGGCGACCTTCACGCGATGCATTCGAGGAGATGCTTGAATCCCGTTGTCCAGCCATACATGCCGCTGAAGACGTGAGTATGCCAGGTGACGCTCGCCATCCCCCTGACGTCCTTCACCTCGTCAATCCAGCGGCGCATGGTATCGAAGCATCCATCGCCTGGGTCCATGGAATAGAGGTAGAACTGAAGATCCATGAACAGCAGAGGGACCGAGGTCATCTCGTGGGGCCCGCCGTCCTGGTAGGACCATGGCCGGACCCGGAGCGCGGCACCATTCCGGAACCCCGGCCGGTCGTTGAAACCCAGGGACAGATCCTCCTGGAATCCTGCCTCCCGCTGTGCCCTCCACGTCTTCGTCCAGGAGAAGCGCAACCAATGCTGCCGGCAGCAGGTGACTGCCCGGCCGATGGCGTGCTCGAGCCTCTCCCTTTCGCAAAGCATCGCCCGCGGATCATCCCACGCGTCGAAGGACGGGTGGAGGCCCACGGTCCACCCGTCCTGCATCAGGTCGCGCAGGGTCGCAAGAAGGCGAGCCTCGGTCGCGATGTTGTATTGCGGGTCGAACAGCCATTGCTTCGGCGTCCGGCTCCAGCCTCCCGGACCCCCGTAGACGAAGAATCGGCTCTTGATGTCCCTTCCCGCCTCGAGGAATCGGATCTCATCGAAAGACCAGAAGTCTGCCCGCGCGCAGACGAAAGAGGCCCCCAGCTTGAACTCGTCCAGGGCGGATAGGAAACGGGCTCGAACGAAGTGATGGGCACTTCGAAACGCTCGAAAGGCCGCAGTCTTTGCCCGAAGGGGCACGGAGGCCCGGATAGCGTCTATGTCATGGGTGACGAGGATCTCCGCTGCAGGCAGTGGACCGAAGAGGGCCGACTCGTCCACCTTGCGCTCCCGCGCCGTCCACCGACGGAGGAACAGGAAGATTCGATTGACCCAGGCCCGATCCCAGACCCGCACGTCGAGTCCCTTCAGGCGAGCCGCGTAGGAATGGGCAGGGCCGTGGACCAGCTCCCAGGAGGTCTCATCCCAGCCGGAGACCATGAGGAACGAAGCCTGCCACCAGTCGACCCGCGCGAAGGTCTCCTCGCGGGTGGATAGGTCCCGCACGATGCAGTGTGCTGGCACGAGAAGAGTACCGTTCACGCCGATGTCCGAGGCCCATTCGGGGATATCTATCAATTCATAGGACAAGGGAAAGGACAGGGGGGCTGGGGCCTCGGGAATGCGGAGTATGTCGAGGAAGGCCTCTCCCTCCTGCCAGTACCGTCGGCCACACGCCCTTGCATAGTCCTGCAGTGCCGCCCGAGCCGGGAACGCAACCCTCCAAGTCGGTTCGCCCATCACAGCGAGTGATGTGTTCCCCCCTTGTCTAGACACCTCGTCGAGCCGAATCGTCCGTCTTGACGTCGGCCACCAAGACGAGGCTGCGCCGAGGTCCCGAGGGTCGAAGCCCCTTGTCCGGACGCAACCGCGTGGCTCCTGCGCAGGTGGTTTTCACCACTCCCCCCCGGATCTGTCTTGCCGCCACTGCGGCGTTGGCTCACGCCACTCATGCCGCGACCTCCGAGGCGAGGCCGAGCGACTCGGCACGCTTCTCCGCAGGGGTTTTCCAGTCGAGAGCTTGATGCGGCCGCACGTGGTTATGGACGACAAGCCAGTGATCCAGCGCCTCCTGGAGCTCGGCGAGCGAGTTCCAGTCGCGCAGCCAGACCACCTCCTCCTCGAGGGTCCTGATGACCCGATCCGCGACGCTGCTTCCGGTTGGCCAGCCTACGGGGGCCAGTGTGTGCTCCAGGCGCCAGGAGGCGCAGAGGGCATCGCAGTCGGAGCCGGTGTACTGCGGGCCGTGGTCGGTCCGCAGCTCCAACCCGTCGGGCACGTTCTCGACCAGGCCGAACTCTCGCAAGAGCGAGGCTCTGACCGGAGCGGGGATCGGGGTCGACTCCTGCTGGGTCCGGACGGGGGTGCGCCTCCGCGACCTTGCCGCGGGAGGGGCTGCCCGCGGCAGCCCCGATCGGCGCACCCCGGACGCCGGAGGCGTCCGGACGGGCGTGAGGTCTGTGGCCCAGCGACGACTCGCCTTGGCCATCGTCACGTGGCCTCTGGGGGCATCCGGGTCACGCACCCGATCCGGCTTGAGCGTGAACCCCATGGCCTTCGTGAGCGCCCAGACGCGGCGGCGAGCGACGCAGAGCTCTCTGCGCCGGAGCGTCGCCCACACCTTGCGGACACCCCATGCAGGGTGCTCGTCGACGATGCCCTGGATCGCCGGTCGGAGGACCTCCACGCTGACGTAGGGCCGCGCAGGGGGCCCCTTGGGCCTCTGGGCGGCGACCGGCCGCTCCCTGGGCCAGCGGGCGGCGTAGTAGGCGTGACGGGAGATGTCGAAGGCTGCGCGCACTTGGACGACGGTGGCATTGCCCGCGAGGGTGTCGAGGCCCATCGCTTCGACCTCGCGGGCAGTGAAGGGCGGGTCTTCAGGGCTCGCTCTACCAAGGCGGTCTTGATGGACAGGTAGGAGACCACCTTGCGCAGGCTCCTGTGCTCCCGCTCGAGCTCCCGTTCACGCGGGCTTCGCCCACCGTGGCGAAGCGCCGCTCCGATGCCGGCCAGGGCCTCCGAGCGCCACCCCGCGACGGTCTGCGGCAAGACCCCGTACCGCCGGGCGAGCTGGTCCACGCTGGCCTTGCCCGAGATCAGGGCCAGCACGGCATCGCGTCGCTCCTGGACGGTGCGCCCACCAGGCCGCGCTCGCTCGGTCCTGCCTCCGGTCGTCGCTTCGCTACGCTCCGCTCCTCCCTCCGGCGAGCCCGAGCGCTGGGTCTCGTTCGTCCTCTTCTTCTCCATGGTTTCCCCTTCTAGGTTACCCCTCCTCAACCCCGTGTCGGGTCGATGAGGTGTCAACCTGGATGGGGGCAACAGGGTACGCCCATCACGGCGCGGGCGGATCATACAAGGGCGACGTAGGGTGTCAAGGGCGCTTCTCCCTTGCGCATCGGGAGGGTACGCCGCTAGACTGCCCCCCGCGATGGGGTGGGGGGTGTCCCGAAGCCGTGATCGCGCCCAACCCACCATGCTACCCTTCTCGGCCCATGGGGCTCCGGCCGCGGGTACCGGCCAGCGGACAATGACGTCGCCATCCCCGGAGAGTACCCGGGGGCAGAGGCGAATACGCGGTTTCTTTGACCTGTCCCCAGAGGGGATCTCCACATGACGCTTGTGTCACTCCTCTGTTTCGTGATGCTCCTTGCCCTCTGCGGGGCCGTACCTGCCCTCACCCTGCTCCCAAGAGATCCACGTGGCCATCGCATCCTGTTCATACCATTCCTCGGTTTGTGCTCTGGAATCCTCGCGACGTATGGCCTGGCGACCTTCGGACTCCGGGGACGGACCATTGCCCTAATGACCCTTCCGGCTTTTGTTCTGCCTACGATCCTGCTTGTAGTCGGCACCGCACGCCTGAAGCAGGATTGGATGACCTCGGCCCGAATCGGCCGCGATGAACTGAAAGGGGCGTTGGCTCCTCTTCTGACCGGCGCGGCCGCGGTCCTCTTCATCGCCTGGCCGCTCCTCTATCACGGTCACGCAGCGTATTGGGGATTCGCCAATCCGGACCAACCCTTCTATATGACCATCCTAAAGTATCTTCATACACACTCTTTCGGCGTCCCGCAAGGCACTGCAGGCGGCGACCGCACTGTCGTTATCGGACTATCCTATTTCCTTTCGATGCTCAACGTGCTCACAGGCATTCCGGTCGAACTACTATTTGGCGTCGCGTGCGCTGGAGTCTTGTTCCTGATTCCGCCGTCCCTCTGTCTGCTCGCCGAGTTTGGATTTGGAATGCCGCGAGGAACATCCCTGGTTTCGGGACTACTTCTCGCCGTTAGTTCTGTACTTGCACAGACGTTTTACCTTCACTCCCTGGGCGCGCTGACCGTCATTGCACTTCTTCCGATCGGTATGGCCCTGGCCATCCACTACACACGCAGCACTTCTCTGAAGAATGCCATGCTCCTGGCCCTGGCCATTACAGGCATGTTTTACTGCTACTATCCTGGATTCGGCGTACTGGGCATCGCGATTGGTTCGGTCATGATTTCAGGGCTGATCCGCCGGGCCATCTCCCTCAGGGCGGCCATCATTCCAGCCCTCCTGGCCGCGGGACTCATGCTCCTGGTATTCCTACCCCAGGCCGGCGCCATTTTGACTCGACTTCTCACAGAGACCGTCAGCAGCCGGTTGGCCGTTTCACCGTCCAGCGATGAAGTCCAGTTATCATTCGCTCTGGTCCTGACCGAGGAGGTTGTCCCATTCATCTGGGGATTCAGCCATCTGGACTCTCCGGCGCTCTTGCCAGGCTCGCCCAATCTAGCATTCTTTACGCTCTTCACCTTGGGTTGCCTGTTGTTAGCGCTTCTTCTTCTCTCGACCATTGGCCGCCTATCCCGACTGGGCAATGACTATGTTGTGCCTGTCGTAGCGCTACTGGCAATTACCTGCATCTACATAGCAGGCGATAACGCCTACGGCGTCTTCAAACTAATAGCTTGGATTCAGCCTCTTCTATTACTTGGGTTGACAGCCACCTGCATGGGTATGGCGCGAGCCATGGCGCGGGGCAGGTTGCGGATGCTTGCAGTGCTACCCCCCATGCTGTTGTTGGGCCAGGCTGGACTGAACCTGGTGAGGACCGCGCAGGCCGGACAATTTACATCTCGCTCGGCACCGGGTTCAATGCATAACCTGCCGTCCTATAGCCTGCGCAGTTTTCGCTCTCTCGCGGAAATTCCCGATGCATTTGGCCGGGAAGGGATGATTGTTGGCCTGGCCGATCCCGTAGTGCAGCGCTGGGCTTCGGCGTTCCTCGAGATGGAAGATGTCCCGTTCGCGCCGGTTCTCACGCTCAATGTGGAGGACAGCGATTCTGCGACGTCGCAGCGGTATCTCACCAGTTCGATGAAGGGTCTTGACTCGAAATACCTCTTGCATTGGGCAGAATCAGCGGCCGACATTGTTTCTCCGCCAGCGGCGGCGCCCGTGTGGAGCAATGGGACATTCTCGCTGACGCCCTGGATGGCTGCCCGCAATACATTGCTATTGGGTGCTGGGTGGTATCGCAAGGAACAGTATCCAGAGGCCGGACTGGCATGGCTTCAACGTTTCAGATGGATGCGAAGGAGAGCGGAAGCAATTCTACTAAACCCCTCTACCGGACCGCATCGGTTGGCGCTGACAGTGGTGGCAGGCTATGGAAATCCCTCTGTGACACGGAGCCTCGTGCTTTGGGTGAACGGTCAAAAGCTGGAAGAAATCAAGGTCACGGGTTACGCGCGATTACTATCGCGGCCTTTCGTCGCGATTGCTCCCTGGACGCATCTGGAGCTTGAAGTAGAGGAAGCCGCGCATCTCGTGCCGCGGCCGCACGGGTTGTGGAATACCTGGATACCGCGAGATCCGCGCCGGCTCAATATTGCAGTCTCAGAGTTTGCGCTTGTGCCCGACAATGGCGAAGCTGCGGATCTGAGCACAACTATGGACCTCACCTCTCAAGCGTCATTCCGTCACGTCCTCTTTGATGGCATATTCCCGGACCGCTGGGTCGGCAACAAGGCCATGGTGGAACTCGGCCTACCGCACGGAGCGACGGCCATCGAGCTCGTGGGAATGGTTCCTGGTGTGCCGACTCTCCCCTTTCCTTATCGCATTCGTGCCGTTGTGAATGGAACAAGTGTGGGAGAACAATCCATCCCGCATCCTGGAGCCTTTCAGCTTCGGTTCTCACTGAAAGAGGTAATGGCAACCAACGACGTCGGCAAAGCCACCATCGTTGTGGAACCAGCAGCCACCTTCCTGGGCGCTCAGCTTGGCATGAGCGAGGACCACCGGCCGCTATCGATTCTGCTGGATCATATCGGAGTGATCTCGGAGTGATCACGACCGGTGGTTCCATCATACAGGACGCAGGCGACGGCGGGCCTCAAGGTGGCCGCGAAGGGCAAGCTCAATAGGCGTTTCGGCTGGTGAAGCCCCGGAGCATGGTCAGGAGCAGGATGCGCACGTCCAGGGCGAGGGACCAGTTCTCGATGTAATAGAGGTCGTACTGGAGGCGCTTGCGCAGCGAGGTATTGCCCCTCCAGCCGTGGATCTGGGCCCAGCCGGTCATCCCGGCCTTTACACGGTGACGCAGCGAGTAC
This sequence comes from Planctomycetota bacterium, assembly GCA_016209495.1. Taxonomy (GTDB): domain Bacteria; phylum Planctomycetota; class JACQVX01; order JACQVX01; family JACQVX01; genus JACQVX01. The sequence continues at coordinate 10,010 of JACQVX010000147.1, read as the reverse complement.
TCGGGGAATTCCCGGCGGAAACGATCCACGAAGCACGGGCGCTCCGGGCGCGGGCCCACCAGGCTCATCTCCCCCTTGAGGACGTTCCAGAGCTGAGGCAGCTCGTCCAGGGAGGTGGTGCGAAGGAACTGCCCCACCGCCGTGGTGCGGCCATCCCCCGGGACGGCCCAGACCGCCCCCGTGGAGTCTTCGGCCCCGTGCACCATGGTCCGGAACTTGACCATCTCGAACTCGCGCTGGTCGAAGCCCACCCGGCGCTGGCGGTAGAGGACGGGCCCCCTGGAGGTGCACCGGATGGCCACCGCAATGGCCGCCATGAGGGGCGCTGCCAGGACGAGTCCCGCGGTGGCGGCCCCCACGTCGATGGCCCTCTTGGCGAGGTGATTCCAGCCATGCTGCGGCCCCTCGCTCAGGTGGAGGAGGGGAAGGCCGTCGAAGTCCGAGAGGCGCCGGCCGATGCCCATCAGGTGGTGGAAGTCGGGGACGAAGATCACCTCCACGGGCCGGTCCAGGAGGGCCTCCAGGACGCGGCCGCGCACCGGCTCGCGGGCGCGAGGGATGGCCACGAAGACCAGGTCCGCCGGAAAGCCGCGCAGGATCGCGTCCAGCTCGTCCAGGCCGCCCACGACCGGGATACCCTGCAGGACCCGACCGCGGCGGTTGCCGCGCTCGTCGATGAGGCCGCGGATGGCGATCCCCGTCCACGGGTGGTTCTGGATCGAGAGGGCCACGCGCTGGGCCACCCGCCCCGTCCCCACCACCAGGGCGTATCGCAGGTTGTAGCCCCGCCGCCTGAGCACCCTGAGGGTGCTGCGGATCGTCCAGCGCGCCACGATGAGCAAGAGGGGGTTCAGGGCGGCGAAGATCAGCATGGCCGCCTGGGAGTAGGACTGGACGCGGTAGAAGAAGAGCGCGGCCACAGTGCAGACCACGCAGAGCGTGGAGGCCTTCAGGATGCGGAAGGCCTCGTTCAGCATGGACCCCATCCGCCGTGCCGCGTAGAGCTGGCCGCCGCGGTAGCAGAAGGTCGCCATGACGAGGACGAGGGGGAGCGCCCCCAGGTAGGCCTCGACGGGAGGCACCCCCTTCGGGGCAGGGAAGTGGAACCGGACCCAGTAGGCCAGGAGGAAGGCGGCCCCCGTCACCGCCAGGTCCACCAGCCACACGGCGATCACCAGGGCGAGGTTGTACTTCCTCAGCACGCGGGGGCTCCCCACCGGGGGCGGGAGGGCCGCCCGGGCGGCGGATGGTATTCAGTCCCGGGGGCCTGTCAAACGGAAAGGGCCCCGGGGGACGGCGGCACGTACCCCCTGTGGCGCAGGTATTCCAGTATCCTCCGACCGTTCTCCTCGGCCGAACACCGCACCGTGTCGAGGACCAACTCCGGGTCGAGCGGGGGTTCATACGGGTCGTCGATGCCCGCGACCCCCCGGACCTGGCCGCGCCGGGCGCGCTCGTACAGCCCCTTGAGATCCCGTTGCTCGCAGATCTCCAGGGGGGCGTCCATGTAGATCTCGATGAATCCGGGGCCGATCAGGCTCCGGCACTCGGAGCGCGGGATCCGGTAGGGGCTGACGAGGGCGCAGATCACGGCGCCGCCGTGGCGTACGACCTCGGAGGCGACGTAGGCCACGCGGCGCACGTTGATGTCCCGATCTTCCCGGCTGAATCCCAGGCCCCTGGAGAGGTGGGTCCTCACCACGTCGCCATCGAGGACCGTCACTTGGCGGCCATGCTGGAGGAGCAACCCCACGACCACGTCCGCCGTCGTGGACTTCCCGGAGCCGCTCAACCCGGTGAACCAGAGACAGCAACCCCGGCGGTAGAGCGGAGGGAATGCCTCGTGGAGGATCTCGGAAACCTCGGGCCGGGTAAACCACTCGGGCAGACGCCGGCCCGCATTGAGGAAGTTCTCGCGGACCTCGGTGCCGGAGAGTTCTAGGGTCGGCGTCCCCGCCGCCACGCGCTCGACTTCCTCGTAGCGGTCCGCGTCCGGGAGGTAGACCAGCGCCTGGAATGGGACCGGCCGCACCCCGATCTCGGCCGCGTGCCGTTCCACCAGGTCCTGCGCCGCGTACGGACCATAGAACGGCCGTCCACGGGAATCCACGCCCGGGCCGGCGTGGTCACGGCCCACGATGAACCGGTCCGCGCCGAAGTTCCGCCGAATGATGGCATGCCAGAGGGCCTCCCGAGGTCCGGCCATGCGCATGGCCAGGGGCAAGAGGGCGAGCAGGGTCCGCCGCGGGTCGAAGCGGCGCGCCACCAGCGCCCGGTAGGTGCGCACTCGGGTGTAGTGATCCACGTCGTCGGGCCGCGTCAGACCCACCGTCGGGTGCACGAGCAGGGCCGTCCCCTCCTGATCGGTCGCCCGGCGCATCAGCTCCTCGTGGACCCGGTGGATGGGGTTCCTGGTCTGGAAGGCCACCACCTGTCTCGCCCCCAGGGCGTCCAGGCGGTCGCGGACTTGACGGGGCGTGAGCCGCAGGTCCTGGAAGTCGTGGTGGGCCGGCAGGCCGATGACGCACAGCGGGCCGGAGAGGTAATAGCGCCCCCAACGGTGGCACTCGGCCACCAGGGGGTGTCGTGGGTCGCTGGTCCCCAGCACGGCAAGACACTCGGTCTCCCGCTCCCACTCGTAGATCTCCTCCACGCGCATCACGGCCAGGATCTCGTTGCGCTCGTCGCGCAGGGCGACCTCCGCGTCGAGCCCCAGCCCCAGGAAGGGTTCAGCCGGAAGGCACACGGGAATGGGGCAGAGCACGCCATCGGAGCGTCGCATGGACTCCAGGACCGCGCGGTAGTCCTCCCGGCCGAGGAAGCGGTCCTGCGGCGAGAAGGCCCCGTTGGCCAGGAGCTCGAGGTCGCACAGGGTACGCGCGCCCAGTTGCAGGGACGGGAGCAGGGCGGCGCGGGCCCGGAGCGCATGAACCTCGCCGGCAGGGACCCGAAGGTCCACCAGCTCGCCGCCAAAGGGGGTGATCCGCATCGGCATCGGGCGTAGGATATCCAACTCCCTGGCCCCGAGGGAAGCCGATGGAGGGCACCATGGCTGGATCTGCACTACGCATCGTCGTGGCCGAGTATCCCCGGTCCGGGGGGACGTGGCTGGCCAACCTGCTGGGCGATGCGCTCGAGATCCACAAGCGTGACATCTACATCGTCGATGGCTACCCACACTACGATGCCCGGCGTCACCCCTGGTACGCGGGGGCGCAGCACCTGGGTCTGACCGAAAGCTGCGTGATCAAGAGTCACGAGCTGCCGGGGTCTCCCCTGGTGGGCTTCGATGCGCGCCAGGTCCACCTGCTCAGGGACGGGCGCGACGTGGTCGTCTCGCGGTTCTTCTACGAGGCCGATCTCTGCGTCCGGAACGGCATCTACGAGAAATTCGACGAGCCCTTCGACGCGTACGTGCCGCGCGTGGCGAGGGAGTGGCGCGAGTTCGTCCGCGCTTGGCGCGAGGTGGCGGTCCCCACGGTGCGCTATGAAGAGCTTCTCGAGGCCCGCGCCGCCAGCCTGGCCGGGCTCCTTCGGGAGTTCCGATTGGGCGTGGCGGAGTCTGCCGTCCGGCGGGCGGTGGAGTCCAACACGCGCGAATTGATGCGAAAGGCCATGGACTCCACCTACGACCACAACACCTTCGTCCGGGTGGGAGACCGCGGCGACTGGCGCAATCACTTTCGCCCCCGCCACGAAGAGGCCTTCATGTCGGAGGCCGGAGAGCTACTGCGGGAGCTGGGCTACCTTTAACGAGGACCCGCGCCATCGCCTCGCGGAAGCGCCCCGGCGAGAAGCGCCCGGCGGAGGCACGGCAGGCCCGCGGGTCGAAGCCCCCCTCCCGGGCCTCGAAGGCCTCCAGGGCCTCCTCCAGGCCGCCGCCGTAGAGGACGCCCGACTCCGGGGTGACGGTCTCCAGGGCGGCCCCCTCGGCCCGTGCGATCACCGGCCGGCCTGCGGCCTGGGCCTCGACGGCCGCGATGCCGAACTCCTCCGGGGCCGGGAGGAGGAAGGCGCGGCAGGCGGCCATCCGGCCCGCGACCTCCTCCTCGGGCCGCCACCCCAGGAGCCGCACCGTGGGCCCGGCCAGGGCGCGCAGACGGCGCTCGTCCTGGCCGCTCCCCACGATGCAGAGCCGCCGCCGGGTGCGGTTGCAGGCCTCCACGGCCTCGTGGATGCGCTTGTAGGGCGCCAGGGCGCTCACGATGAGGTAATCCCCCTCCCCGTCCGCCAGGGGCGGGACGTCCTGGAAGCGGGCCGTATCCACGGGGGGATACACCACCTCGGCCTCCCGGCCGTAGGCCGAGCGCACCCGGTCGGCGACGTGCCGGCTGATGGCCAGGTAGCGGTCCACTCGCCGGGCCGCCCGCTCGTCCCAGGCGCGAAGCCGGTCCGCCAGGACCCGCGCCAGGGGCCGAAGCGGCCCCGGCAGCCGCCCGTCGCCGAAGTAGTCCTCCCACTGCTCGCGCACGTAGCGCATGGGCGTGAAGCAGTAGACCAGGTGGGGGACGCCCGGCGGGACCCGGACTCCGTGGGCGACGCAGTGGGAGAGCGAGAGCACGGCGTCGTGGCCCCCCGGCCGCAGGGACAGGGACCGGACCGCCGCGGGGAAGAGGGGCAGCAGGGCGCGGTAGTATCGCCCCACGCCTGGCAGGTGCTGGAGGAACGAGGTGCCGGCGACCCGCTCCTCGATGACGCCCTCCACACTCCCGGGGACGTGGATCAGGGTGTAGACCCGGGCCCCGGGGAAGGCCCGGCAGAGTTCCGCCAGGCAGCGTTCGCCGCCGCGCATCCCCGTGAGCCAGTCATGGACCAGGGCCAGCCTCACGGCAGACGTACCTATCTTTCGGACTTGCCTCCGGCAAGCCGGAAAGCTAGGGCTACTCTCCGCCGACGCCTCGCCCGCCGGACCTCAGCTCCCGTCCCGCTAGTGGTCCGGGAGACAGCCGCAGGTGATCCGGTCTGCCAGGACCCGGATCTGACAGGACTCGCCCCCGGGACAGCCCGTCCCCACGCAGCGGATCTCGTTTGCGCTGATCTGGAAGTGACACCCGGAGTCGGAGGCCCCCGACCCCTCGGGCAGGAACTCCATGGAACCACGGACGATCACGGGTCCATCGATGACCGGCCTCACGATGCTCAGCGGGGCACCGTCGGTCCGTGCGGTCGGCGCCGATGATGCCGATGATGATGAAGGCGCCGTGCAGCCCAGCATAAGGGCCAGGAGGCCGAAGACCGCTGGGGCCAAGGCCCTGTTTCCACGTCTCATCGGCAACTCCTCCACGGATAGGCGGGCAGCATAAGCCAGCCCTTTACGGGGGACAAGCTACATTCCGTCCTTTCGGACTTGCCTCCGGCAGGCCGGAAAGATAGGTACGTCGCTCATGGAGCGGGTCCTCATCGTGGGCGGCGCGGGTTTCATCGGCTCGAACGCGGCCGCCGCCTATCTCGCCGGGGGCGCCGAGGTCACCGTCCTGGACGACGGCTCACGGGCCGGGGCCACGGCCAATGTGGAGTGGCTCCGGGCGATGCCGGGCAAGCTGCGGGTGATCCAGGCCGACGTCCGCCGCGACCGCGAGTCCCTGCAGGGGGCCTGCCGGGGCCAGGACCTGGTGCTCCACCTGGCGGCCCAGGTGGCGGTCACGTCCTCGGTCGCGGACCCGCGACTGGACTTCGAGGTCAACGCCCTGGGCTCCTTCAACCTCCTGGAGGCCGCCCGGGCCGGGTGCCCCGAGGCGGTCCTCATCTACGCCTCCACCAACAAGGTCTACGGCGGGATGGAGGCGGCCCGGGTCGAGGCGCGAGGTGGGCGTTACGCCCTGGCGGACCTGCCCTGGGGCGTCCCGGAGTCCTGGCCCCTGGACTTCCACTCCCCCTACGGCTGCTCCAAGGGGGCGGCGGACCAGTATTTCATCGACCACGGGCGGGTCTACGGGCTCCGCACCGTGGTCTTCCGCCAGTCCTGCATCTACGGGCCGCGCCAGTTCGGGGTGGAGGACCAGGGCTGGGTGGCCTGGTTCGCCATCGCCAGCGCCCTGGGCCGGCCCATCACGGTCTACGGAGACGGCCGGCAGGTGCGGGACGTCCTATGGGTGGACGACCTGGTGGCGGCATTCCGGGCGGCGGCCGCCGCGGCCCGGGAGGGCCGGACCCGCGGCCGGGCCTACAACATCGGGGGCGGCCCCGACCACACCCTCTCGGTGGGGGAGACCCTGGAGCTGCTAGGGGAGCTCCGGGGCCGGCGCATCCAGGTCTCCCGAGGCGACTGGCGCCCCGGGGACCAGCGGGTCTACGTCTCGGACATCACGCGCGCCCGCGAGGAGCTGGGGTGGCGACCCCGGGTGGCCCCGCGGGAGGGCCTGCGGCGCCTGGTCGAGTGGGTCGACGTCCACCTGGAGACGATCCGGGCCGCGTTCCCCTGAGGTCACGACTCCTCAGGGCACGCACACGCAGAAGCGTCGCTCAATGTGGGTCGAGCCCAGGTCCAGGGTCTTTCGACCCTGCACGCAGTGGCCGCCCCCGGGACAGGTGCCCTTGCAGATGAACATGCGAAGCCCCATGGCCCCCCGTGCGGCCTCGGTTACGCAGGCGTCCGCCCCCTCGGCCCGGGCCTCCTGGCAGGCGCACCGCACCCGGACCCAGGAACCGTGCTCGGTGTCGGGGGAGGGGCGCAGGACCTTGGCGCAGGCCCCTCCGCCAGGGCATTGACCCACGCAGGCGAAATCGTCGAGGATCACCTCGCCGTCGAAGCTCACGATGTGCCGCTCCAGGTGGCAGCCCTCGGGAGGCTCGGCGTCCACCGTCGGCGCCGATTGGCCCCCACCATCGCGCAGCTCGAGGACCCACGCCATGATAGCCTCGCGGGCCCCCCGCACCGAGGCGAGGTCGGCCGTGGTCAGCTCCCACTCGGGCGGGAGCCTGCCATCGCCAGGCTGGGCGATGGGGATGTGCCGGGCGCTCGCCGCCGACGGCTCCCCTCCCGCCGAGGCGCGCTCCGGCAGGTCCCCGCGGCCCGCGGGGGCCTGGCAGGCGACGAGCGCCACGGCGAGCGCGGCGCACGGCCACCCCAAGGACGCCCGGGACCCTGATGCCATGGCTCGCCTCCCTCCTGCCCCGCCGATTTCGGGGCGATCCTAGCGACGGGGGGCGCGCCCTGTCCATACCCTAGTCCAGCGGGAACTCCTCCTTCCACGACTCGTCCGGAGGCTGTACGTTCTGACGCACCTTATCGATCAGGAAATCCTCAATAATCAGGACATCCATATTCGTGCGCAGGAAGCAGCGCCAGGCGTCCGCCGGGGTACAGACGATGGGCTCGCCCCGGACGTTGAAGGAGGTGTTGATGATCACCGGGCACCCGGTGCGCGCCCGGAAGGCCTCGATGATGGCGTGGTAACGCGGGGCCACCTCCCGGTCCACGGTCTGGACCCGGGCGCTGTAGTCCACGTGGGTGATGGCCGGGACGGTGCTGCGGACGGCCTTCAACTTGTCCAGGCCCGCGAGCCCCGCGTGGGCGTGCGCCACCCGGTGCTCCTGCCGCACGTCCGCCACCAGGAGCATGTAGGGGCTCTCGCAGTCCATCTCGAACCACTCGTGGACGTGTTCCCTGAGCACGCTGGGGGCGAAGGGCCGGAAGGACTCCCGGAACTTGATCTTCACGTTCATGAGCCTCTGCATCTCGGCGGAGCGGGCGTCGCCGATGATGCTGCGCGCCCCCAGGGCCCGGGGGCCGAACTCCATGCGGCCCTGGAGCAGCCCCACCACCTTCCCGGCGACCATGCAGTCGGCTACCCGGCCGGGCAGCTCGCCCGGCGGGACCTCCTCGTAGACGGCGCCCTGGGCGTCCAAGAAGCGCCGGATCTCGTCGGCGCCGAAGGCCGGGCCCAGGTAGGAGCCTCGCTGGCGATCGTGCACCCCGTCCGCCTCGCGCGGATTCCCCAGGTGCTGGTGCCAGACGTAGAGCGCCACCCCCAGGGCCCCCCCCGCGTCGCCGGCGGCCGGCTGGATCCACACCCCCTCGAAGGGGCCCTCCCGGAGGATCCGCCCGTTGGCCACGCAGTTCAGGGCCACGCCGCCGGCCAGACAGAGGTGACGGGCGCCCACCTCCTGGTGGAGGGAGCGCGCCATCCTCAGCATGGCATCCTCGGTCACCACCTGGATGGAGCGGGCCATGTCCATCTCCCGCTGCGTGATCGGGGTCTCGGGCCTCCGGGGCGGCCCGCCGAAGAGCCGCTCGAAGCGCCGGTTCGTCATGCGCAGGCCCGTGGCGAAGTCGAAGTAGTCCATGTTCAGCCGGAAAGAGCCGTCCTCGGCCACCTCCAGCAGCTCGCGGTAGATCAGGTCCACGTAGCGCGGCTCCCCGTAGGGCGCCAGACCCATGAGCTTGTACTCGCCGCTGTTCACCTTGAAGCCGGTGAACGCGGTGAAGGCGGAGTAGAGCAGGCCCAGGGAGTGGGGGAAGCGCACCTCGTCGCGGATCTCCACCCGGTTCCCCGAGCCCAGGCCCCGGCTGGCGGTGGTCCACTCCCCCACCCCGTCCACCGTGAGGATGGCCGCCTCCCGATACGGGCTGGGGAAGAAGGCGCTGGCCGCGTGGGAGAGGTGGTGCTGCCCGTAGATGACCTCCCCCTCCCAGCCCAGGCTGGTGGCGATGTGGTCCCCGATCCAGAGCTTGTCCTTGAGCCAGGTGGGCATGGCCGCCAGCCAGGAGCGGAGCCCCCGGGGGGCGAAACCCACGTAGGTCTCCAGGAGGCGGCCGAACTTGAGGAGGGGCTTGTCGTAGAAACCCACGTGGCTCAGGTCCCGGACGGAGATCCCCCCCTCCCGCAGGCAGTAGTCCACGGCGTTGCGGGGAAAGCCGGCGTCGTGCTTCTTCCGGGTGAAGCGCTCCTCCTGGGCCGCCGCCACCACCTCGCCGTCCCGCACCAGGGCGGCGGCGCTGTCGTGGTAGTAGGCCGAGATGCCCAGGATCCACGTGCTCACTAGAACATCCTCCGGTCGCGCTCGCGGTCGGGCATGTCGTGATACGGCCGCCAGTAGCTGGAGCGGCGCTCGCCGCCCCAGCCCGGCGCCATGGGGCGTCTGCCCAGGGCGCGGAGGCATAGGGCCACGGGCGTGACCGCCGTGAAGTAGGCGACGGTGAGGACGACGGAGGTCATGACCCGGCCCAGGGGCTCCGCCACCCGGGTCCAGGCCCGGAAGAGGACCTGCCCCAGGTCCAACCCCACGGTCCCCAGGAGGAGGAACGCCGCGCCGGCCCCCGCTGCCGCGCCCCAGACAGCAGGGGGGCGGCCGCGCCAGGCGCACCACCCCGCGGCGGCCGCGGCCAGAAGGGCCAGGAGGTGGAAGAAGAGGCGGGCGCTCCGGCGCTCCGCGGCCGGCCCGGCGCGGTCCACGGTCACTTCCGAACCTCCCCGGCGATCCCCGCCGCGCCCTCCGCCTCCGCCGCCGCCTCGCGGGCCCTGGCCAGCTCGGAGCCGGCCCAGGCCAGGAACCGGGCGGCCGTGGCCTTGTCCTCCATGGCCTCCGTGTTGGCCCTCACCATCCACGAGGCGCCCCGGGCCGCCGCCCCGGCCAGGACCGCGGCCGTGGCGGCGTCGTGCCGGAGTCGTCGCGGCCCCACCCTGGCCAGGCGCGCCGCCAGGCGTGCGACCTCGGCCGCCGCCGCCATGGCCTCCGCCGCGCTCTGGGCCGCGCCCCGCAGGGCCCCGGCCACGGCCCCCGCGCGCTCAGGGTCCTCCCGTGGACGCCGCAGGGCCTCGACCACGCGGGCGTAGGAGGCCTCGTCGGCTGCGGGCATCCGGCGCAGCCTCTCCAGACCCACCTCGGCCTCCCGCAGCTCCGCCTCCAACCCGCCCCCGCGCCGCGCCCCGATGCGCGCCACCATGACGCACAGGGCCGCCGCCGAGGCCCCCGCCGCCGCCGCCGCCGCCCCGCCCCCCGGGGTGGGCTCGGCGCTGGCCAGCCGGTCCAGCCAATCCGATGGCTCGGGGGGGCGCCTCGGCGGCGTC
>JACQVX010000146.1 GCA_016209495.1 Planctomycetota bacterium | reverse complement strand
GCGGAAGGGGGGGCGGTACTGCCGCGATGGGCTCCGGGCTGGCCTCGGCCGGGATCTCCAGCTCGCGCGGCTCGCCCGGCTCCGGAGGCGGGGGCACCTCGGGCCGAGGTCCCTCCACCCGGGGGGGCGGGGGCAAGTAGGCGAGCGGGGGAAGCCCGTCCATGAACTCGGTACGTAGCCGGAGGAAGAAACCCCGCGACGCCGCCTGGGGCGCGGCCTCCGCTACGGGCGCCCTCAGCCAGGAGGGCAGGTCGCCGGGCGCGGGCGCGGCCACCGCCGCCGGCGCCGGCGGCCCCACGCGGGAGGCGGGCGCGGGCGGGTCGGCATGGAGGGCGGAGACCGCCTCGACCTCCCTTCCACGTACGGGCCGCGGGGTCGTCCAGACCACCTCCACCTCGGTAGCCTGCTCGACCGGGGGCTCGAAGAGATCCTCGCCCAGGTCCTCGGGCTCGAAGGACGCCCGCGCCGCCTCCACCGTGGGATGGATGGGCACGGTCATTTCCGTGGCCTTCACCTGGGTCTGGACCGCGGGAGAAGGATTCGCCAGGCGAATCTCCTGGCCCAGGTTCTTGGCGATGCGCCAGCAGAGGGTCTCCATGGCCCCCAGCCCGCCGGCGTCGATGGCGACGATGCCCTCCAGGTCGATGATGGTCCGCCGGGGGCTCTCCTCCAGCTCGCCCAGGAGGATCCGACTGACCTCGTTGTAGGCGGGGGCGCTGGTGTAGGCCCCCGCCGGTCGGGAGACGAGGATCGCGTCGATCTCGGCGAACTCTATCTTCATGTTGAGGCCAGCCGTGGGCCCATGGCCCTGTCGTGGAGGGCCCCGCTAGAAGTCCTCGCCCCCACCGCAGACGTCCGAGAGCATAGGGCGCCACGCCTCAGGGCGTCAAGGCGCACGCACCGGCCCGAACCGTCTGGCGCTCTGCGGGCCGCAGCGACCGCACCCCGGTCTGTCCCACCCCTCCGCTATAATCCCGACGAGCCCCGTACCGCACCGCGGCAGCGGCCGCAACGAGGGTCGGCGTGGTCTGGATCCGGAGGAACCTGGCGCTGGTGACGTTCCTGCTCCTGGCGGCGCCCGCGGCCTCGTTCCTGGGGCTCCGGGACCTGCGCCGCCGGGATCTGCTGGTGGAGGGCCTTGCCCGCCGCGCGGCGGCTGCACTGGAGGACGGCCGGCTGCCCGAGGCGCTCGCCGCCTGCGGCGAGTGGTCGCGGGTCCGGCCCGCGGACGCGTTCGCGAGGGTGTTGCGCGCCCAGGCCGAGGAGGCCCGGGGGAATATCGAGGCGGCGCGGGCTGACCTGGATTGTGCCGTGGCCCTGGCGGGCTATGACGCCCTGGCACTCACCGCTCGCGCCAGCCTTCGCTTTCGTGTGGACGGGGACACCGCGGGGGCCCTGGCGGACCTGGGGCGAGCCCTGGAGCCTCGAGCCGGCGGTGCCGATGGTGCGGGCGCCCTGGCCCTGAGGGGACGGGTGCTTCTCTCCCTGGGGCGCCTGGACGAGGCGGCGGCGGACCTGGATCGGGCCCTGGAGCTGGACTCCGGGCTCCGGGAGGCGAGGAACAGTCGGTCCGTCGTCTACCTGGAGCGTGGAGATGCCCTGGCCGCCCTGGCCGACGCGACGAGGGCCCTGGCCGCCGATCCACGCTGGGCGGAGGCTCGCTACAACCGGGCACGCTGCCTCGTGGCGCTGGAGGTGTGGGACGAGGCCGAGGCGGAGCTGGACGTCGTCCTGCGCGACCGGCCCAGGTTGGTGGAGGCCCTGCTCCAGCGGTCTGCACTGCGCCTCCGGAGGGGGGATGCCGAGGGGGCGCGCGAGGACCTGAGGTCCGCGGAGGCCCAGCCCCTGGGCGAGGAGGTGCGTTCGCGGCTGGAGGTCCTTCACGAACGGCTGGAGGGAGACACCCCGCCGTCGCTCGACGGAAATTCCAGGAGTCCGGATTGACATGGAGTCGCCTGGGCCTATAATCGGAATTCACGTGTGTGAATGGCTTGGCCGGCGACGGCGCGGCGGGTGTCCGACGCGGGTCCGGCTGGCGACGGGGACTGGAGCGAGGGCGCGTGACTCCTTCCAAGAAGGCCATCGCGGACTACCTGGGCCTGGATCGCTCCACCGTCTCGAAGATCCTGAACCGGTACGAGCTGGAGCGCTTCAATTCGGCCACGGTGGCGCGGGTGGAGCAGGCGGCCCGCGAGCTGGGTTTCGTGCAGGCCCAGCGGCGGGACGCGCCGCGCATCCCCCTGGGCGCCCTCGTGCGCGTGCGGGCCTTGCTGAGCGGGGGCGCGGCGCATTCGGAGGGGACAGGGGTCGTGCGGGACGTCAGCCGCTCCGGGTTCCTGATCTCGGATCTCTGCCTTGGGCCCGGCGGACTGCCGGCGGTCCCCTTCCGCCTGGAGGTGGAGGTAGCCTCCGGTCGACTGGCAGGCCTGCGACTCCAGGGCCGCCCCGTGCGCCTGGTGTCCTCGCCCGCGGAGGAGCGTCTCTCCATCGGCGTTGCCCTCCTGGCGGTGGACGCCCCCACGCGCGAGCGCCTGGACTCCTTCCTGGACGCGGCCTGAACCAGATTCCCCCCGCCAGGACGGGCGCCCCGTCGCGCGGCGCGCGCGATTGAGCCCCCTCCCGAACCCCAAGGCCGGCCGTTTCAACCCCCTCCGGGCATGCGGCTGCTACGCCCTCCTGGGGCTGGTGGCCGTGGCGATCCTTGGCGTCTGGGGCTATCGGCGCCTGGAGGCCGTGATCTTCCAGGCCGTCCCCATGGCCGTTCCCCGGGTGGTGCCGGTGGAGGGTGAGCGCGAGGCCCTGGAACGCCGGGTAGCGGCCTTCCGAGACGCGGTGGAGGCCGGTCCCGTGGACCCCGCCGCCGCGGGCGAGACCCTGCCCGCGGCGCCGGAGCTGAACCTCAGCGAGCGGGACCTGAACATCGCCCTCCTCGACATCGAGGCACGCAGGGAGGGGGCGTCGCTGGAGAATGGAAAGCTGGAGGACCTGTACGTCCGGCTGGAAGGGGACGGCCGGGTGCGGTTGCAGGTGGTCTTCTGGGTCGAGGGCAAGGGCTATGTGAATGTCGAGGCCGTGGGCCGTTTCGCCGTCGACGGGGGCGAGCCCCGGGTGGACCTCGAGTCCGGAGCCGTGGGCGGCGAGGACAACGTCCTCACGCGCGAGCTGCTTCAGCGCACCCTGGAGGCGCCTGCCTTCCGCGAGGGCTTTCGCCGGGTGGAGTCGCTGCGGGTCGAGGGGGATCGGATGCGCATCCGTGTGCGCAAGGAAAGGGAGGGCGCCCGATAGCCGGTCCGACCGCTGCCACGGCGGGCGCGCTACGCATCCGGGACCTGCCGGCGACCGAGAGGCCCCGGGAGCGCCTCCTGGCGGAGGGGCCCCAGGGGCTCTCCGATGGGGAGCTGGTGGCCATCCTCCTGGGCCACGGCTGCCCGGGGACCTCTGCCCTGGACCTGGGTCGTCGGCTCCTGGGCCGCTACGGCTCGCTCCGGGCCCTGGCCCGGGCCGGGGCCCAGGACCTGGCGGCCTGCGAGGGGATGGGCGAGGCGCGGGCCGCCCGGCTGGCCGCGGCGGCGGAGCTGGGACGCAGGGCGGCTGCGCTTCCCGCCCGGCGGGGGGAGGCGGTGGCGGGGCCGGAGGAAGTCTTCCGGCTCCTGGCCCCGCGCCTGCGGGACGCGCGGCAGGAGCGGTTCCTCGCGCTGCACCTGGACACGCGGCACCGCCTCGAGCGGGTCGTGGAGGTGTCCGTGGGCTCCCTCGACAATACCCCGGTGCACCCGCGCGAGGCCTTTGCCGCCGCGGTGCGCGAGTCGGCCGCCGCCGTCATCTTCGCCCACAACCACCCGAGCGGCGACCCCACGCCCAGTCCGGAGGACCTCGCCCTCACGGAGCGGCTCCGGGCCGTGGGGGAGCTCCTGGGCATCCCGGTCCTGGACCACGTGGTGGTGGCGGACGGCGGCTGGACGAGCGCCTCGCGCTGAGAGAGGCCGCCCACCTCGTTATCTGCTTGCCCGACCGCACCGCTCCGGTAGAATCCGGTCGCCGTTGGAACAGGCCAGTCCACGACGCCCCCGGAGGGCCCTCGCGCGATGATCGACAAGGAGCTGCTCGAGATCCTCGCGTGCCCGGTCTGCAAGACCGAGGTGCGCCTGGAGGGGGAGCGGATCGTATGCACCCATTGCGGTCGGCGCTACCCCGTCCGGGACGACATCCCCGTAATGCTCGTGGACGAGGCGGAGATGCCCGGGGTCCCCGGCGGGGGCGCCCCCCAGGCGGGGGCCTCACCGGACCCGCATCCCCCTGGTGCGGCCTCCTGAGGGCGGGCGAGCCCGCGCTTGAAGGTCGCCGTCGTCAGCGATATCCACAGCAACCTGGAGGCGCTCCAGGCCGTGCTGGCGGACATCTACAAGCAGAAGATTGGCGTGGTCTATTGCCTGGGGGACGTCATCGGCTACGGCCCCCAGCCCATCGAGTGCCTGGAGATCGCCTACGACTTCCGGTTCAACCTCATGGGCAACCACGAGGAGGCCGTCCTCTTCGGGGCCGTGGGCTTCAATCCCAAGGCCAAGGCCGCCATCGACTGGACGCGCGACCAGCTCAACGGGGCCGGCTCGGACCTCGATGTGAAGCGCGAGCGGTGGAACTTCATCGGCGAGATGAAGGAGCGTTACGACGAGGGCGATCTGTGCTTTGTCCACGGGTCCCCGCGCGAACCCACGCGGGAATACGTCTTCCACACCGACGTGCTCGACCGAGAAAAGGTGGACGACATCTTCGAGCGCTTCGACCGGGCCTGCTTCGTCGGCCACACCCATACGCCGGGGGTCATCACCGACGACTACCGTTTCCTTCACCCCCGGGACATCGGCTCGCGCTACGCCATCGGCAAGGGCAAGTGTCTGATCAACACCGGCTCCGTGGGTCAGCCGCGGGATGGGGACCCGCGGGCCTCCTACATCACCATCGACGACGGCGTGGTGGAATGGCGGCGGATCGAGTACGACGTGGAGAAGACCGTGTCCGCCGTCCTCGACACGCGCGAGTTGCCCCCGTACCTGGGCCTGCGCCTGCGTGAGGGCCATTGAGGCCCCACGGGGCGCGGCGCGCCGGAGACGGCCATCCCGCCCGCTCCGCATGGTAGGGGAGCCAGCAGAGCTAGCGACCGAGCATGGACCGCCAGACCGCCCTCGCCTTCGTCGTCTGCATCGGGATCTTCCTGTGCTTCAACTTCTTTGTCTTCGAGCACCCGGAAGGGCCGCCGCCCGTGGAGGGTCTGCGCCCCGTCCAGGGGGGCGACACGCCGCGGCCGGAGGCGGACCCGGGGCCGGCGGCCCCGCGCGGAACCGACCCGCCGGGCGCCCCCGGGGGGGACGCCCCGGAGGGACCTTCGGACGGCGCGCCAGGAGGCACGCCCCCCTCGGGCGGCGCCTGGCCAGCCTCGCTCTCCGAGGAGGAGCGCCTCATCGAGACGGGGCGCTACCGCGCACGGTTGAGCAATCGCGGGGCGGGCATCGCCAGCCTCCACTTCCTCGACTACAAGGCGAAGTCCTCCGAGGAGCCCCTGGAGCTCCTCTTCCCCGTGGACGGCCTCGGACCCTCCCTGGCCTTGAGCCTGGGCGAGGGGTTCTCCGAGGGCGAGACGACCGCGCTGTGGGAACCGGTGGCGGGCGTCCCCGGGGACGAGGGGGTGGGACGGGACGTGGGACCTCGGGGCGTCGCGTGGCGCTGGAGGGCGGCGGAGGGGGTGTGGGTCTACAAGGCGGTGGATTTCCCGCCGGGGGAGGCCGGCGCCGCCGACCCGTTCGACCTGCGCGTCCGGGTCGTCCTCCAGAACACGGGGGGCGAGGCCTGCACGCTCCAGTACCGTCTCGACGGCGCCTCGGGGCTCCGGGCCGAGAACCTGGCGCGGAGCTTCGGGCAGCGGGCCGTGGTGGCCCTCCGGGAATCGGGGGGGGCCACCCACGTCGAGACGGTGGGCATCGACGCGGTACGGGAGCGGCCCGTGGCGGTGGAGCCCAGCTCGGCTCCCCCCATCTGGTGCGGCGTGGAGAGCCAGTACTTCGCCGTCCTCCTGGAACCGGACGCGGACACGATGGGCTCCTTGCGCAAGGTCGTGGTCCGCGGCGCCGCCACGGGCCAGGTGCAACCCGGGGGTGGCCCCGACGAGTGCATCGCCGGCTACCGGAGCCGGCCTCTCAAGCTGGCCCCCGGCTCCGTCCTGACCCACGGCTATACCCTCTTCGTGGGCCCCAAGCAGCAGGACGTCCTGGAGGCCTACGGGGCGAGGGACTTCGTGCAGCTCCTCGGGGTGGACATGTGGCGCGTCAACCGGCCCCTGGCATGGCTGTTCCACGCCATCCTCGTCCTCTTCCACCGGCTGACGGGGGACTACGGCGTGGCCATCATCCTCCTCACCCTCCTGGTACGGAGCTGCATCCATCCCCTCTCGGTGAAGTCCCAGCGTTCCATGCTGGCCATGCAGAAGGTCCAGCCGGAGATGGAGGCCATCCGCGCCCGCCACAAGAACCCGAAGTCCAAGCAGGCGGCCCAGAAGATGAACCAGGAGGTCATGGAGCTGTACCGGAGGCACGGGGTCAACCCCTTCGGCGGCTGTCTTCCCATCTTCATCCAGCTCCCGGTCTTCATCGGGCTCTACAACGCCATCGGCTACGCCTTCGAGCTGCGCCAGGCCGCCTTCGCGTTCACCTGGATCCGGGACCTCTCCCAGCCCGACCGGCTCCTGGTCTTCGACCCGCCCATCCCGCTCATCTTCTTCCCCCTGGGGGAGCTGAACATCCTGCCCCTGCTCATGGTCTGCACCTACCTGATCCAGCAGGCCCTCATGCCCAAGGCCACGGACGAGCGGATGCAGCAGCAGCAGAAGATGATGAAGTTCATGTTCGTGATCTTCGGCTTCCTCTTCTACTCCATGCCCAGCGGGCTGGTCCTCTACTTCCTCACCTCCTCGCTGGTGGGCATCGCCGAGCAGCAGTGGATCAGGCGGCGGCTGGGGAGCGTGGCCCCGGTTCCGGCGGTCGTCTAACCGGCACCCGTCAGACGGCGGCGCGGACGGTCTCGGCGGCCGTGCGGCGGGGACTCGTCCGGCGCGAGGCGAGCTCGAGGGCCGGAAGGGCCCGCCCGGCGCTCCACCGCACCACCGCGTCGGCATAGTTGTCGTAGCGCGTCGGACCCAGGTTCACGAGGACGACGCGGGAGCCCACCTCCTTGGCCCGCAGGGGCAAGGTGGAGGCGGGCGGCACCGTGAGGGAGGAGCCGACCACCAGGAGGGCGTCGCTGGCGGTGACGAGGCGCAGGGCGCGACGGAGGATGCCCGCGCTCAGAGGCTGGCCGAAGGCCACCGTGTCCGGCTTGAGGATGCCCTGGCAGCGTTCGCAATAGGGGACGGCCCCGGTGGAGGAGACGCGGGCCTCGAGGGCGGAGCGTTCGTGGCGCGCACCGCAGTCCAGGCAGGACACCGTGTGTTCGCTCCCGTGCAGCTCCAGGACGCGCCCCGGTGGCGTGCCCGCCGCCTGGTGCAGCCCGTCCACGTTCTGCGTGATGACCGCGGTCAGGCGGCCATCCTGGGCCATGGCCGCCAGGGCCCGGTGGGCACCGTTGGGCTGGGATCGGGCGATGGCCCGCCAGAAGCCCTGGGAGGACTCCCAGTAGGCCGCCCGGGATCGTTGCCGCGAGACGAGGTTCGAGTAGAGGAAGTCGGCGGGGTCGAGGCAGCGCCAGGCGACCCGCGAGCTGCGATAGTCCGGGATGCCGCTCTCCGTCGAGATCCCCGCCCCGGTCAGGGCGACGATGCGGCGCGCGCCTGCGAGGACCCGCACCGCCCGAGCCATGGCGGCCCTCTCGGCGTCGGACGGCTCGACCGGTGGAGGTGGGGCCTGGACTAGCGGGGCTCTGGCCGTGGGGACCGGAGGGGTGAGGGGGGCGGTGCGCCGTGGGGCGCGCAGGCAGAGGACGGCCAGGGTCAGGACGACGAAGGAGGACGAGAGGGGCGAGACCCCGATGGGGGCCATGAGCCTAGCCAGGACCGTCCAGGCCACGGCGGCGACCGTAGCCACCACGGCCGTCAGGGCCAGATTGCGTCCCCCCCGGCCCAGGAAGACCCCGCCCAGGCCGATGGTGGTGGGGACGGCGGCGTAGGCGGCGAGCCAGAACCATGCCACCGGGGGAAGCCCCAGGGCCACCGCCACGGCCACGCCCAGGACTAGGCCACCGGCCGCCAGGAGTGCGGTGCGCCGGGAGGCCACGGCGACGCCGAGGACCAGGAGCGCCCAGGGCGGGGCCGCCGAGGCGAGGGCCTGTCCCCAGCCGATCCCCTGGATGGGGGCGGCCGCGAGGGCGGCTCCGGCGGTGAGCGGGGGGTGGGAGAGGGCCGCTTGAAGCGGCCAGGCCACGAACAGGGCGGGCATGGAAAGGGGGGGCAGGGCCGGCACTCGCCGGGAGAGGCGATCCCCCAGGGAGGCGGTCAGGGGGGCGGTGAAGGCCGCGCCGAGCGTCAGGGCCAGGGCCAGGGTGGCGGGTTCCGGCAGCCACCGCAGGGCGTAGCCCACGATGACCCCGTTGAAGCCCAGAAGGCCCGCCTCCACGGCGGGTCGCCCCAGGCCCAGGAGGAGCGCCGAGGCGGTAGCGGCGACCCCGCCGGCGACGCCCAGGGCGCAGGAGATGGGGTCCGCCGCCAGGGCGGCCAGGGCCACCAGGGCCCCCGTCCGGGCGTCCTCGCAGAAGAAGAGTTGACCGTGGGCGCGGAGCACCGAGCGCGCGAACGTCCCCAGGGGGACGAGGCGGCGCGGGGTCAACGAAGGGTCTCCCAGGAGATGGCCCGGAGGTGCTCCGGCACCCGCTCCCGCTCCCGCAGGTCCCCGGTCGTCTCGCGGGGGCGTAGCTCGGCCACCTCGCCGTCCGCCCGGACCAGGACCGCGGCAGGCCGGGGATAGATGAACTGCATGGACTGGGAGAGCCCGTAGGCGCCCACGCCCCGGACCGCCAGGAGGGAACCCGGCCGCAGGGCCGGGAGCCGGAGGCGCCGGCCCAGGACGTCGATCTGCATGCAGAGCGGGCCGAGCACCGCGGACTCCTCCGGGGAGGCGGGGGCCGGATCGAGGGCCTCGATGGGGTGGCGATACCACCAGGCGGTGGGGACCAGGTTCACCCCCCCGTCCACGATGTAGGCCCGGGTCCCGTCCGCCAGGCGCTTGCAGGCCACCACCGAGGTCAATAGGTCCATGGCCTGCTCCACCAAGGCGCGTCCCGGCGTGAGGACGAGACGGGGTGGCCGGGCGAATGCCCTCGCGTACGGTCTCCAGGCACGCTCCACCGCGGCGGCGAAGTCCTCCAGGGGCGGCGGGGTGGCCCCGACGGGCTCGCCCTGCAGGGGAAGCCGCCCCGGCAACCCGCCGCCCAGGTCCAGCTCGTCCACGGCCATGCCCTGGTCCCCCTCGAGCCAGAGGGCGAAGTCCGCCAGGGCGGTGCAGACCCACGCCAGGGCGGCCGGGTCGCGGAGGGAGGTCCCGGCACTCGCATGGAGGCTGGTCAGGCGCACCGGGCCCTGGTGTCCCATGCGCCGCGCCAGGCGATGGGCCTCGCCGCCCTCGAGCGGGACGCCGGACTTGGGCAAGACCCCGTCCGGCCGGCGCACACAGATCCGGAGCCCGGCGGCCAGGGGCCGTCCCCCGGCCAGCGAGGCCAGACGCGCCAGGTCGGGCGGGGTCGCGACCACGGGCCTGGCCCCCTCCTCCAGGGCCGAGGTCAGCTCCGGGTCCGCCTCCCCCGGGGCCTCGAAGAGGATGGCGTCCGCCGGGACGCCGGCGAGGCGAGCCAGGCGGTAGTGCCACCCGGAGCCGACCAGCGTCCCCTCGACGCCGGCGCCTCGGAGCATCGCCTGCACGGCGGGGAGGGGATTGGCCACCGCGGAGTAGCGGAGGCCGAGCGGCGACACACACGATTCGAAGATGGACCGCAGCCGGCCGCAGGTGTCGGCGAGGACGGCCTCGCGGAGGACATAGAGGGGGCTCCCGTGGCAGGCCACCAGGTCCCTCAGCCCCGTGCCGTCCAGGGCCCCGTGAGTACCCCCTTCGTGACCGGGGCCAGGGACCCGCGCGCCGCCCCGGAGGGGGAGGGGGCAGAGGACGGGGGCCGCATAGGGCCGTGAGTCCGGACCCGAGCGGAGGCGCTCGGAGTCCATGTCCCTCGCTTCCGCTCGGGACATCACGACACCTCGCGCCAGGGCAGGACGAGGTCCGGGCGGGACCCGCCGCGGGCGAACTCGAAGAGTTCCGAGGCGGGGAGGGCCACGTCGTCCGCGCGCCGCGCCCACAGGAGGCCCGTCCGGTAGGACGCCCCGAGCCGATGGTCCAGGCCCAGCGCCCCGCGCACGGCACCGGACGCCAGGTCCTGCCCGGCCCGCTCGGCGAGCAGGACCCAGGTGGGAAGGCAGGGGCGAAGCCCGGTCACCAGGAGGGGCCCACCGGCCGGCGTCGGTCGCTGGAGGCGGACCTCGCAGGAGCCCACCCAGGCCAGCGCCGCGAGGATTCGCCGGGCCGCGCGCAGGGCCTCGGGGCAGGCGATGGTCACCGCCGTCCAGGTCCCCGCGGTCGCCAGGGGGTGAGGCAGCCGCGCCGCCACGGACGCCGCCGCCCGCCCTGGCTCGTCGCAATACGCCCCCACGGCCAGTTCCTCGCCATGCAGGGACTGCCGCAGGAGGGAGGGGAGCCCCCCCTCCGTGGTCATGCGCGTCACCGCCGAGTCCAGGTCCTCGTCCGTGACCACCGGCGTCGCCGTTGCGCCGGAGACCGGGCAGAGCATGGCCGGAAGGCCGGCCCAGGCGGCGGCCGCGCGCGCCTCCTCCGGCCTTCGCACCAGGCCCACGCGCGGGTGGAGCAGGCCCGCGAAGTCCGCGGCCCGGTAGAGGTCCGTCCCTGACGCGGCCGCCAGGGCCTTGTGGGCGGGGGCCGCCACGGCGACCCCGAGGTCCTCGAGGCGAGCCGCCAGGGGGACCAGGGCCCGGGTCTCGGACTCGCCGCTGGGGACGAGGACCTTCACGGACTCGCGCCGCACCACCTCCCTCAGGGCGCGGAGGAAGCCCTCCGGGTCCGCCCACGGAGGGGGGACCCGCCACGCGGAGTCGAAGGCCTCCCGGTCCCACGCCCCCCCCTCGGCCCCCTCCGAGGCCAGACCCACCAGGTGAGCGGGGGCGTCCCGGGCGGCACGCAGGCAGCGCGCCACGGCGGGGCCCGGCGAGGGGTCGTCGCCTCCCTCAAGTCCCAGGATCGCCACGGGGGGCAGGGCCTCCGCCTCGCGAGGCTCGGCTTGCAGCCCGGCACCGGCGGGCCGCTCCTGGCCGGCCGGGCCGGAGGCTCGCCCATGCCCGGTGGCCCCGACGGCCCCGGTGCCGTTTCCGCCGGTGGGGGGCTTCATGCCGTCACCCGTTCCGCCGCCGGGCAGATCGTCCGGGTGTGGTGCGGTCGACGTGCCTCCGACCCCGGACGCTCGCCGGTCCTGCCGCGGGCCACGAGGGCCAGCAGTTCCTCCACCGGGTGGACCTCCTCTCGAGAGCCCCGGACGAAGGCCACCCCGGGCTCCGCCGGGGGGAGGGGGGCGACCTCCTCGCCCAGGGCCAGGCGCAGCCCCAGGACCGGGAGGTTGCGTCCGCAGGCCGCGGCCAGGTGGATCCAGGCCGGCCAGCGGGCGTTCACCTCGATGAGGACATACTCGCCGGAGGTCTCCTCGCGCATGAACTCCAGCTCGCAGGGTCCGAACCAGCGCAGGGCGCCGAGGACGGTCCGCGCGCGGCCTTCCAGCAAGGGGTCCCGGACGGTGACCGCGGCGCAGCCCTTCCCCTTGCCGGAGAGGGCGAGCTTGTGGATCGAGACGGTCCCCAGGCAGCTCCCGCCACGGCCGGCCAGGGCGGCCACGTCGAACTCCTCGCCGCGAACGTGTTCCTGGGCCAGGATGGGGTAGCCCCACCGGCCGACCAGGTCGTGGAAGTGCGTCCGGGCCTCCCGGTTCTCCCGCGCCATGCGGGCGTCGGCCAGGGGGCCCTTGAGGACCAGGGGCCAGCCCAGGCGGTCGGCGGCCGCGTCCAGGGATCGGGGGTCCGTCAGGGACATCGTGCGGGGGGCGGGGATGCCGGCCCGTTCGCAGAGGGCGGGCAGGAGCGGCTTGTTCCGTGCCTTCACGGACCCCTCGGGCGCCACCGCCAGGCCGATGCCCATGCGGGAGAGGTCGTGGGCCATCCGGGCGTAGACCGCGACCTCGCTGTCGAGGGCCGGTATGAGCGCGTCGAGCGGCCTCTCACGATGGACCGCCCGGAGCCGCTCCAGGATGGCCTCGGGCGAGGCGGAGGGGGGCGGCACGAGGAAGACCTCGTCGAAGGGCGACTCGGCCCAGGCCCCGGTGGCCAGGGGCTCGAAGGCCAGCCCCACGAGCCGCCCGCGGAAACCCGGGGCCGCGCGCAGGGCCCGGGCCACGGCCACCCCCGGGTGGGGATTGTCGGTGGCGTCGATGCCCGTGATGGCCACCACGGGGGTGTTCATCGGGGTGGCTCCTCCAGCAGGCCCAGTTCGCCCAGGCCCGCGAGGAACGCGGCGAGGTCGGTCACAGCCGTGTCCTCGTCCACCTGGAAGCCCTCGGCGAGCCCTCGGGCGATGGCCGCGGCGCCGTCGCCGGCCGCCAGGCGGCCCACCACGTAGGCCCCGGTGGCGTTCAGGGTATAGGCCTGACCCTGGGCGCCGTCGAACAGGAGTCCCTGCTCGCCGTCTCCGGCCACGTCGTGTCGTACGTGGAGGGCGAACCGGGTCCGTCGGAGGTCCACGACCGGGGGCTGCGCATCGTGCGAGGGAAGACGGGGATCGGCGTCCATGTTTGCACCTCACGGCGACTGGTAGGTCTGGTAGTCCTCGATGAGGCTCGTCCCGGCCGGCTCCAGGGGCGGAGGGGAAAGGGAGGCGTGGAGTCCCTCGGCGGCGCTGGGCCGTCCGGGCTCGATATGGAGCGAGGCGCGGAAGGAGCAGGCCGCGGCCTGGGTCTGGCCCAGGCGCAGGAGGGCCCAGCCGGTCCCTTCCATGGGGTCGGCGGCCAGGGCCGTCCCGGCGGACAGTTCCGAGGCGCGCTCGAAGGCCGACAGGGCCTCGTGGTATTCGCCGCAGAAGTAGCGCGCCCAGCCCAGGGTCGCCCAGCTCAGGGGGTCGGGGGTGGGCCGCAAGGCCACGCCCCACGAGAGGAGCCGCGCGGCCCCAGCGTGGTCGCCCTGGAGGTAGCGGGCCCTCCCGGCGCCTAGCAGGTTGCCGGGGTCCCCTGGCGCCGCCTCCAGGGCGGCGTCGAAGGCCGCCCGCGCCGCCGCCGCCTCGCCCGCGTCCAGCAGGACCCAGCCCCGCTCGCGACGGGCGGCCCAGGCCCCCATGGGGTCGAAGGCCTCCGCCAGGCCGGCACCCGTCGTCAGACGGTCGGCTCGCGCGGCGGCCTCGTGCAGGGCCCGTAGCGCCTCCGGGGCGCGGCCCAGGCGGAACCAGCTCCAGGCCAGGCCCTCCCAGGGCCCCGACGCGGAGTCGCCCAGGACCGCGGCGGCGGCGAAGGCGTCCGCGGCCACGAGCGGCCGGCCCGCCTCCAGGGCACACCACCCCAGGCGCTCTCGCAGGAGCGCGAGCCGCTCGGGGGGGAAACCCTCCGGGAGTGTCGCCGCCAGCGACTCCAGGAGCCGGCCGGCCTCCGCCCGCCTCTCCTCGGACCAGAGTCCCGCGGCCAGTTCCCAGGTGGCCTCCGGGTCGCGGGAGGCGGTCGCCGAGTCCCCGGGGGCCAGCCTCCCGACCTCGCCGGGCGAGAGCACGACCCGCGGGCCCCGGTCGCCAAGGAGGACCAGGTCGGGCGTGGTAGCCTCCACGCGGACGGCCCCGCGGTCCAGGCGCACGTCCAGGCGCGCCCCGGCGGGCGCGAGGACGGTCCCTCCCGGGACCTGGATCGCGAGGCGGTCGCCCCCGGACCAGCTCAGGGAGCCCTCGAGGAGCCGCAGCCGGCCGGCGCCCTCCACGAACAGGGCCGTCTCGCCGCCGGTGCGGAGCGAGCCTCCCTCCAGGAGGAGGACCGCGGGCGAGTGGAGGCGCAAGGGCTCGCGGGGGGCCGTCCTCTCTACCCGGGACAGGAGGCCCCAGCCCACAAGGGCCAGGAGCGAGGCGGCCAGGGCCATCGCGGCCCAGCGCTGGAGGGGCGTCCTCGCGGACTCGCCGGTCGGCTCCGTGGCCAGGGTGGCCCCGGCAGTCTCGGGGCCCGCCGTCGCCCGGGCCTCGACCCCGACCGGGGCCAGGGTCCCCGGGGGGAGGCGCAGGTCCTCCAGCGCCTCGTCGACCGCGCGCAGGGACTCCATGGCCGCCGTGCAGTCCGGGCATCCATCCATGTGCCGTCGGACCGTATCGGCCTGGGCTGCTTCCATGGTGCCGCGCAGCCATGCCACGAGCCGCTCCTCGATCTCCCGACAGGATTCCACGCCCGTTCCCCCTCACCTCAGGACCGCCGTCCCTGGTTCACCCGCGGGCCGCGGGCCGCCGCCAGGGAGGCCCGGAGCTTCGCATAGGCGGCCGAGAGGCGGCTCTCCACCGTCCCCTCCGGGATGGCCAGGAGATCCGCCACCTCGCGGTTCTTCAAGCCCTCGAGCCGGGCCAAGACGACCACGGACCGCAGGGGCTCGGAGAGCCGGTCCACCGCCTCCCGCACCGTCCGGCGCAGCTCTTCCCTCTGGATCGCCTCGCAGGGCCCCTCCGAGGGACTCGCCACGGCCATGGCCTTCTCCAGCGGCAGGCCGGCGGCGGCCCCCGCGGCGAGGCGGTCGCGGTGCAGGTTGCGGACGATGGCCAGGAGGTATGCCCGGAAGGGCCTCTCGGGCCGGTAGCCCGGGAGGGCCCGCCAGGCCCTCGAGAACGCGTCGACGAGGTAGTCCTCGGCAAGGGCCCCGTCCCACGAGAGGTAATAGGCATAGCGAAAGACCGCGTCCTTATGACGCCGGTAAAGCTCCGCGTATGCCTCCGGGTCCCCCTGCCGGGCACGCCCCAGCGTCCCGGCCTCACTGGCGTATTCGTCCGCCATACGATCAACCGGCGACTGCCGTCCCTCCCTCGGTGGAATCCAGAAAATCCTCTCCTCCATCGCTCGCCCAGGGCGCGAGGGCGCCACTATAGCCGGCGGCGGGGTCAGACTGCCAGGGGGCGCGGCCCTGGGCGTGGCCGTGGGCGTGGCCGTGGGCGTGGTCGTGGACGTGGGCGTGGGCGTGGGCGAGGGCGCGGGCGTGG
>JACQVX010000156.1 GCA_016209495.1 Planctomycetota bacterium | reverse complement strand
TCCAGCTCCCAGGCCCCCGGGGCCAGTGGCACCGTGCAGGGCAGCGCGTGCGACGGCGGGAGGCGAGGCTCCCCCGCCGGCCGCAGCCGGACCCGGCTCCCGGGGGGGCCCCCGAGCGCGAGCGGGGCATCGCCTCGGGCCGTGGACAGGGCGTCTCGGACCCGCGGGCCGAGGTCCTGCGCCATGGGGACCGCCGCCTCCAGGAGGGCCACGGCCTCCTCGGTGCGCCCCTGACCGGAGGCGTCGGCGGCCCGGTCGAGGAGGTCCAGCACGCGGGCCTCCCGGAGGAGCGCACGCGAGCGCGCGTCCCGGGGGGCCAGGGACTGGGCCTCCCGGATCGCCGCCAGGGCCAGGCCCGCCTCGCCCCGCCCCAGGTGTCCCTCGGCCCTCGTCAGCGCCGCGCCGACCGCGGCGCGGCGGTGGACGAGCAGGGCCGCGGGGAGGAGGGCCACCGCCGCCAGGGCGGCCGTCGCGGCCACCGCCCTCGGCCGGCGGCGCGCCAGGGCCCTGGCCCGCTCCACGGGGCCCGGCGGACGGCCCAGGACGGGCTCGCCCGCGGCGTGGCGTTCCAGGTCAAGGGCCAGGGCCGCGGCCGAGGGGTAGCGCCGATGGGCCTCGTGGGCCATGGCGCGCAGCGTCACCGTCTCCAGGTCCCGGGGGATCCGGGGGAGGAGGCGCCGCGGGGGAACGAGCTCGCCCGCCGCCACCCGGCGCAGGACCGAGGGGACGTCCCCCTCGTAGGGGTCCCGGCCCGTCAGGAGCCGGTAGAGCAGGGCCCCCGCCCCGTAGACGTCGGCCGCCGCCGTGGCCGCGCCGCCCAGGAGGGCCTCCGGGGCGCCGTAGGCCGGGGTCCCCGGGGCCGCGCCGCCCCCGAGGCTGGCCCGGGCGAGGTCGCGGGCCGCCCCGAAGTCCGTGAGCCGGGCCCGGTCCTCGGCGTCCACCAGGACGTTGGTGGGCTTCACGTCGCGGTGCAGGACGCCCCTCTCGTGGGCGTGGGCCAGGGCCCGGGCCACCTGGGCCACGAGGAGCGCCGCGCGAGCCGGCCCCACCCTCTCCCGGCGGGCCAGGGCCTCGAGGCTCTGCCCCCGGACCCGCTCCATGGCGAACCAGGGTCGGCCCTGGTCCTCGCCCGCAGCGTAGACCGGCACGACCCCGGGGTGGGCGAGGCGGGCCGCCACCTCCGCCTCCCGGCGGAAGCGGGCGCACGCCTCCTCGCCGGCGGCCGTCTCCAGGACCTTGAGCGCCACGGTGCGCCCCAGGGGCTCCTCCACGGCCTCGTAGACCACGGCGCTGGCCCCACGGCCGAGGACGCCGATCACGCGGTAGGGACCCAGGCGCTCCATCAGGGCCCCTCGCGCCTCCAGCGGGCCTCCACCTCGTCCGCCACCTCCCGCGAGACGAGGCCCGGCCGCGCCCACGCGTCGAGATCCCGGAGCGGGCTCTCGTGGGCAAGCTCGAAGTCCGCCTCCCAGGGGCGCTCGGGGTCCAGGTAGAGCGGGTCCGCCTCGACGGTGGAGGCGTCGAGGCCGGTGAGCCGCTGCCAGTCGGCCAGGCCCAGGGGCGCGTCGTCGTCGCCGCGCATCTCGCGCATGCCCGCGTAGGACGCCCTCATGCCCGAGCCGCGCGGGCCCCCCCAGACCCAGTTGCCGTCCGAGTCCTGGGGCGCCGTCCCGGTGTCCAGGACCTCCTCCACCCGGTAGTAGAGGTTGGCCCGGAGGCGAGTCCGGTCCGCCCTGCCGCCGTCCACCGCGGTGCGGCCCCAGTGCATGGCGTTGTGCTCCAGCACCAGCCGCCCGCCCCCCTCCACCCAGACCCCCTTGTGGGGGGTCGGGGAGTCCGTGGCCACGACGGCATTGGAGACGAGCCGGACCGCGGCCTCCCCCGGCGCGGCCGTCTGGGCGGCCTCGGTCCCCTCCAGCCGGATCCCGGAGCGCAGGTTCCCGAGGAGGCGATTCTCCAGGGCCAGGCCCCGCGGGCAGCCCACCAGGAGCAGGCCCGCCAGGCCGGCCCCCGTGGCGCGGTTCCCCCTGGCGAGGAAGCGGTCGCAGTCCACCAGGACCACCCCGGCCTCCAGGAGCCGGATGGCGTCGCGGGCCTCGCCGGCCTCCTCGGGCGTGTCCGGGCCGAGCGTGTTCCCCCGGACCTGGACCCAGGCCGAGGAGCTGACGCGGACCCCGTCCACCTCGTAGACCCGGCAGTGGTTCCCCTCCAGGCGGGCGCCGTCCGAGGACTCCACGTCCAGGCCCCTAGGCACGTCCCGGCAGCGGTTGGCCACGAGGCGCAGGCCGGCGGAGCGGACGGCCCGCACCCCCGCCGCCCCGCATTCCCTGACCGTGCACGACTCCACCCGCGCGGCCGGCGAGTCCTCCACCAGGATGCCCGCGCCCCGCGCCCCCCGCACCCGGAGGCCCGCCACGCGCGCCCCGGCGGCACGGTGGACCCGGACGCCCTGGTCGTGCCCGGAGGCGTCCACGAGCGGCGGGTCCGCGGGGTCCGCCGCCTCGACGGACAGGCCGGGGACCGCGATCTCGATGGGGCCCGGGTAGATGCCGCCCGCGAGGACGAGCCGGTGGCCGCTTCGCGCCGCGGCCAGGGCCCGCTCCAGGGTCGCGGGGTCCCGCACCGGCACCTCCAGGGGCTCCACCTCGAGCGTCTCCCCGGGCCTCGCCTCCAGCTCCAGGGGCTCGCCGTCCCCCAGGACCAGGGCGAGGCGCCCCGAGGGAACCTCGCGGGAGAGGGGCGCCGAGCCCAGCTCCTGCGCCGGCGCGCCGGGACGGCGCAGGACCACCGCGGCGCCGGCCGGCGAGGAGACGCGGAGCAGCGCCTCGCCCCGGCTCGCGCGGCGCGCCCGCGCCAGGGACTCCACCAGGTCCTCGGCCCCCAGCTCCCCGGCGCGCAGGAGCTGTTCCCTGGCGCGGGCGTAGGCCCCCGCCTCCAGCAGCCTCAGGCCCCGCTCCCGGTAGACCTCCCGGAGCCGCCGGCGGACCTCCCCCGAGAGGCCCTCGAGTCCCAGCCGGCCCTCCCCCGTCTCCAGGACCTCCAGGGCCCCCTCGTAGCGGATCGCCGCCTCGAACCAGAGGCCCTGGGCCTCCAGGTCGCGTCCCTCCTGGAGGGCCGCCGCCGCCTCCGCCGCGGCCGCCGCGCGGGCGCGCCTCGCCCGGAGCCCGGCCTCCGCCCCCAGGGCGCCCAGGGCGAGGAGGACCCCCGCCAGCAGGGTCGCCGCCGCGGGCCGCCGGAGGGCCCACGCGGCGAGCCTCCGCGCCCGGCCGGCCGGCCGCGCCCTCACGGGCTCGCGCGCGAGGAAGCGGTCCAGGTCCGCCGCCAGGGCCGCCGCCGAGGGGTATCGCCGCGCCGGGTCCTTCTCCAGGGCCGCCAGGACCACGGTCTCCAGGTCCCGCGGGATGGTGGCGTCCAGCTTGCGAGGCGCCACGGGCGGTTCCTGGGTGACGCGCCGCAGGACCTGCAAGGGGTCGTCGCTCCCGAAGGGGGGGACCAGGGTGAGGGCCTCGTAGAGCGAGGCCCCCAGGGACCAGACGTCGCTCGCGGGGCCCGCCCGGGCCGCGTCCAGGGCCTGCTCCGGGC
>JACQVX010000144.1 GCA_016209495.1 Planctomycetota bacterium | reverse complement strand
CCCCTCGAGGTGGGCGCGCACCCGGTCCAGGCATTCCGGGATAGAGCGCGCCCCCGCCAGGGCGACGCGGCACCGGGCCAGGGCAAGGCTCCCGAAGTGGCAATGGGCGTCGGTGAAGGCGGGCACCACGGTGCGGCCCTCGCAGTCCACCACCAGCGCCCCGGCCAGGGGCAGGGAGGCCAGGTCGTATTCGTCTCCCACCGCCACCACGCGGCCGCCGTCCACCGCCACCGCGGTGGCGCGCGGCCGCGCGGGGTCCTGGGTCCTCACGTCGGCGCGGGTGAGGACCAGCACAGCCGGCTAGCCCTGGGGCCGGAGGTGGTCGAAGTGCACGCGCTCGCCGGCGGTGCGGGCGGCCGGGCCCTGGGCCTCTACGCGGGGAGGCAGCTCCGCGACCGTCCCCCCGACCACGGCGGCCGCCACCAGGGCCTCGCGGGCGGGTCCGGCCCCCTCGCAACGCCACCGGACCTCCAGCTTCCGCACCCTGGCCTCCACACCCGCCCCCGCCACCAGGGCCACGACCTCGGCAGGACGGGCCGTCCCCGCGGGAGAAGTGGCGAGCCAGAGGTCCAGGTGTTGGTGGGGGTGGTGGGGGTCCCAGGGGACGACCTCCAGGGACTCCACCGAGGCGCGCACGTCCACCACGCGGGCGGGCTTCTGCCCCCGGCGCCGCAGCACCGGGGCGGTCTCCAGGGCGAGGAAGGCCTCCACCCGGGCGCCCAGGTCCCCGACGGTGGCCTCCAGCCGCAGGGCGTAGCGAACCGCCTCCTGGGCGTCCTGAATGGACGCGGCGCCGGGTGCGAGCGCCTCGGCGGACCGCACGCGCATCCCCAGGGGCAGGCAGCCCTCCAGCCGGCGCCTCACCTCTTCCGGGGCCAGGGCCTGATCCAGCTCGAGATCGAGGTACTCGGCCTCGCTCTCGGTCCCCACCGGGAGCGCCGGGCCCATGTCGATGCGGGCCAGGGGGTGGAAGCCCCCGCTGGCCCTCACCGGCAGCCCCGCGCGGCGGGCGGCGCGGCGAAGGATGTTCTGCAGCTCCAGGTGACCCAGGAAGCGCGCGTCCGCGAGGCGCTCGTAGCCCAGGCGCACCCTCGCTGCCGGCCGCGCGGTGGCCGGACGGGCCCCTTCGCGTCCCCGGAGCGCGACCTCGGCCATGGGCGGGACGACGGCGGGCGGCCGGGCGGGGATGTCGAACGGCGAGACGAACTCGGGCGCGCACCGGCGCCGGTCCAGGCCGCAGGCGCTGCACGCGTCCCAGCGGCAGTCCGGCGTCCCGCCCTCGGCATGGGCCCGCCTCAGC
The DNA here is from genome assembly GCA_016209495.1 of Planctomycetota bacterium. Lineage (GTDB taxonomy): Bacteria > Planctomycetota > JACQVX01 > JACQVX01 > JACQVX01 > JACQVX01. The sequence continues at coordinate 4,071 of JACQVX010000144.1, read as the reverse complement.
TCCCGGAGGTGGAACTCCTTGGTCACGTGGCTGTCGATGTGGTCCCAGGGGAGCACCGCCTCCAGGGGCCGCGCCGCGTGGTGCGCCGCCACGTCCACCCCGCATTCGGCCGCCGCCCGCTCCCAGAGCCCCAGGTCGAAGCGCTCGGTCCAGGAGTCGAAACGGCACCCCAGCTCCACGGCCCGTGCCAGGAAGTCGGCGAGCCGACGGGTCCCGCGGCTGAAGACCCCCTCCAGCCAGGTCTCCCGGGCGTCGTGGCACTTGTAGATGACCCGGGGTTCCCGGAGGGCCTCCCGGATCACCCGCTGGCGCCTACGGGTCTCCTCCATGGTGATCTGGGGCTCCCACTGGAAGGGCGTGTGAGCCTTGGGGACGAAGGTGGAGGTGGAGATGGTGACGGTGGCGTTGCGCCGGTAGCGGCGGCCGGTCCGGCCCATGGCCTCCGCCAGCCGGACGATCCCCAACAGGTCCTCGTCCGTCTCCGTGGGCAGGCCGATCATGAAGTAGAGCTTGATCCCGCCCCAGCCCCGCGCGAAGACCTCCTCCACCTTGTCCAGGATCAGCCGGTCGGTCATGGTCTTGTTGATGACCCGGCGCAGCCGCTCCGTCCCCGCCTCCGGGGCCACGGTGAAGCCGGTGGGCCTCACCCCGCGGATGGCCTCCATGAGCCGGCCCGAGAGGCTCTCCAGGCGCATGCTGGGCATGGAGAGGGCCACCTGCCGCGGGCGCAGCCTCTCCGCGAGGCCCTCCGCGAGCCCGTCCAGGCAGGAGTGGTCCCCGCTGGAGAGCGAGAGCAATGTCACCTCGTCGAAGCCCGTGCTGGCCAGGCCCTGCTCCACCAGCTCCATGACCCGAGCGGGCGTGCGCTCCCGGTAGGGCCGGTAGGTGTAGCCTGCCTGGCAGAAGCGGCAGCCCCGGTTGCAGCCCCGGAGCAGCTCCACCGCCAGCCGGTCGTGCACCACCTCCTTGTTGGGGACGATGGCCGTCGCCGGATAGTAGGCCGCGTTCAGGTCGTCCACGATGGCCTTTCGCACCATCGGGTGGCCCGCGAGCAAGGGCTCGATGGCCGACACGGTCAGGGGGTCCTTCTCGGAGGCGTAATGGAAGCGGAAGAACCGCGGGCAGTAAACCCCCTGGATCCCCGACAGCTCCCGCAGGAGCCCCACCCGGTCCCGCCCGCCGCCCTGCTTCCAGACCTTCACGGCGTCCACGATGAGCCCCGTGGCCACCTCGCCGTCGCCCACCAGGATGGCGTCGAAGAAGGGGGCCACCGGCTCGCAGGCGAAGGCGGCCGAGCCCCCGCCCAGGATCAGGGGCCAGCGGCCGCCCTCCCGCTCCTGGGCCCGGAGGGGGATGCCCGAGAGCCGGAGCAGGTTCACCACGTTGGTGTAGCAGAGCTCGTGGGGCAGGCTGATCCCCAGGATGTCCAGGTCCCGCACCGGGACGCGGTTCTCCAGGGTCTCCAGGACCAGCCCCCGCGCCTCCATCTCGGCCTCGTAGTCCACCCAGGGCGAGTAGACCCGCTCGCAGGCCACGTCGGGTCGCCCGTTCAGCATGTGGTAGAGGACCTGGAGCCCCAGGTTGCTCATCCCGACGTCGTAGACGTCCGGGTAGGCCAGGGCCATGACCAGGTCCACGGTGGAGAGGTCCTTGCGCACCGCGTTGACCTCGTTGCCCAGGTAGCGCGAGGGCCGTTCCACCCGTCCCAGCCAGTCGCGCGGGTCCGGCGGCGCCGTCACGGATCCTCCTCCATGGCGTCGGCCGGGACCCAGACGGAGGGGCGGGCCTGTCGCGGGTCGATGACGTGGACCGTGAGGGAGACCACTATCTCGGTCTTCTCCTCCTCGCTCTGCTTGGCCTGGAAGAGATGTCCCACCAGCGGAATCGAGCGCAGGAGCGGGACCCCCAGCTCCCGGCGCACCGTGCGCTTGTCCAGGAGCCCCCCGATGATCAAGGTCTCGCCGTCCTTGATGTCCACCGTGGTCTGTGCCTCCCGCCGGGTGATGATGGGGCTCGTCACCTCGTTGGCCGCCTTGGGGATCGTGAAGCCGCTGATGGCGCTCACCACCGGCTGTACGTTCAATACCACGCTGTCGGTGCCGATGACCAGGGGCTTCACCCGGAGCTTGATCCCCACCTCCCGGAACTCGATGGCCGTGGTGATCCCGTTGGGGGCGGTGGTGCTCTTGGGGATGGGCTGGTCCGTCACCGACAGGATCTGGGCCTCGTTGCCCGCCTGGACCACCACCTCCGGGTTGGCCAGGATCTCCGCGTAGCCGTGTTCCACCAGGGCCCGGAGCTTGAGCCGCCAGTTGAACTGGCTCGAGTCGAAGCCCCACTGGACCTCGCCGCCCCGGGAGGGGGTGGTCCCCCCCAGGATGTTCCCCGGGGTGTTCAGGGTCCCCCGCAGGGCGTCGAGGCTCAGGCCCTTCGAGCCCCGGGTGAGCTGCTCGAAGTCGAGGCCCACCTCCTGCAGCTTGGAGCGCCTCACCTCCACCACCTGGATGGCGATCTTCACCTGCTGGGTGAGGCGGTCCACCTCCTTGAGGGTGTCGCGGATCCGCTCCAGGTGCTCCGGCGTGTCGGTGATGATGAGGAGGTTCAGGTCCTCGTGGGGGAGGATGCGCCCCGTGGGACCCTTCCAGTGGTCCACCAGGGGGAGGAGGTCCTTCAGCTCGATGTGGCGGATCCGGTAGAACCGGGTGAGCCGCCCATCCCCCTCGTCGATGACCGCCTCGGTGAACCCCGGCCAGCCGGGCACGGCATCCCCCGGCGGCCCGGCGGAGGGGGCGGCCCCCAGGCCGGAGTCCAGCTCCGTGCTCACGGAGCCCGAGGCGGCCACCGAGTCCCCGGGGGGCGGCGTGCGGCAGGCCTCCGCCCCCAGGGCCAGGGCCAGCGCGGCGGCCAGGGCGAGCGACCTCACTCCCGGCCGCGGACCTCCTCGATGACCCGACGGGTGAGGTCCGGGATGGCCTCGCCGGTGCGGACCGCCCCGTGCTCCGCCACCAGGTCGTGGCCCTCGCGGCCGGCGGCCCTGCGCACCCCCTCCGAGAAGACCTCGTTGGCCCGTTTCACCAGCAGCCAGTAGCGCGGGTCGTCGGCGGGGATCCCCTCCTCGCGGACGCGCCGCCAGGCCGGGATCTCGGCGAAGACCTGGGAGAGTACCAGGTCCGCCGGCCGGCGGAAGCGCTCGGCGCTCCCGTAGTAGACCCGGGCGGGGTCCACCCCCGAACCGGTGTCCAGCATGGCCGCCTCGGCGGCCAGCACCCCGGTGATGGAGACGGCGCACAGGGCCATCAGGAAGCGGATACCGAACACGCGCTCCTCCCTCCCCCGCCCCGCTGCCGCCGGTCGCGCCGGCCGCCCCGGACGGGCTACCTCCCGTGACGCGCGCCCTCGCGACGGCCGCGGCCGCGCGAGGGGCGGTGCCCCGAGTCTCCGTCGTCAGCGCTCGGGCCCTCGGCCGGCCCCTGGGCCTCCCCCGTCTCGCCGCCCTCCATGAGGGCCTTCCGGCTGAGGCGGATCCGGCCCTGGGCGTCGACGTCCAGGACCTTCACCGTCACCTCGTCGCCGACGCGCACGTGGTCCCCCACGCGCTCCACGTATCCCGTGGAGATCTCGCTGATGTGGAGCAGCCCCTCCTGCCCGGGGAGGATCTCCACGAAGGCGCCGAAGTCCTTGATGCTGGTGACGCGGCCCGAGTAGGTGCGTCCCTTCTCGACCTCGGCGGTCTGCGCCTCGATGAGGGCCCGGCACTCCATCACCGCCGCGCGGTCCACGCTGGAGACCTGCACGGTCCCGTCGTCCTCCACGTTGATGACGCAGTGGAAGTCCTGCTGGAGCTTCCGGATGTTCTTCCCCGAGGGGCCGATGAGCATCCCGATCTTCTCCGGGTTGATCTTGAGGCGTTCCATGGCCGGGGCGTAGGGCGAGATCTCCGCGCGCGGCCGCGGGAGGACCTTCAGCATTTCCTGAAGGACATGGATGCGGCCCCGCCGCGCCTGCTCGAGGGCGGTCCTCATGAGGTCCACGGTGACGCCGCCGATCTTGATGTCCATCTGGAGGGCGGTG
>JACQVX010000006.1 GCA_016209495.1 Planctomycetota bacterium | reverse complement strand
GAGCGCCTCCGCCAGGGCCAGGTCCACCCAGGTGTCCACCTCCACGACCGCGCCGGCCTCCAGCACCAGGCCCCGCGGGTCCTCGCCGTAGAAGGCCTCGGGGTGGGCATGGCCCGCCGCGAGGAGGGCCTCCACGCGGATCGCCACCGAGGCCCCATCGTGGAGGTGGACGCTCGGCAGGTCCTGCCTCCGGTAGATGCGCGTCTCCTGCCAGGGCTCGATGCGGTCCCCGGCGATGCGGGACATCCAGCAGGGGTGGTACTTCCCCGTGGGGCTGAAGGTGCGCACGGAACTGGCCCCGGTGGCCAGGAGGTGGCCCACCACGCGCTCGTGCACCCCCTCCGGCCGCACGGGGCAATTCCCGTAGAGCAGGAGCACGACCCGGGGCCTATAGCCCTCCCGCTCGCCCAGCCACTCCACCGCGTGGACCAGGGCCCCCGCCACGTGGGCCTCGTCGCTGGCCAGCGCCGCCGGCCGCGGGATGACCTCCACCCCCAGGTCGCGGACGGCCCCGGCGATGGCCTCCGAGTCCGTCGAGCAGACCAGGCGACGGATGCAGGGGCTGCGCCGGGCGTGGCCCACGGTCCAGGCGATGAGGGGCTGGCCCAGGAGCGGCCGGAGGTGCTTCTCCGGGAGCCCCTTCGACCCCCCCCGGGCGATGATGACCCCGAGGACCTCGGGCTCGCCCCTCACACCTGCCCCCAGGCGGTGCAGGGACCGCAGGACTCCAGCTCGCGGGCCCAGTCGCCGCGCGCGTGGGCGGCACGCTGGGCCTCCAGGGCGGCACCGCGCCAGAGGCGCGGGACCGGCGTGACGAGGGCGTTGCCCACGATGCGGCGTCCCTCCGTGTCCCGCAGGCAGTAGGGGACCGAACCGTCGGCGCGCACCACCATGCGCTGGAGGACGTGCTCGCAGACGCCGCGCCCGGGGAGGGTGAGGGTGACCGCCGAGAGGTCCCCCGCCGTCGAGGCGCTCGTCTCGTATCCCCGGACCACGGCCTGGCCCTCCGCCCGGTACCAGTCCTCGAAGAACCCCGCCAGCTCGTGCAGGTTGTCCCTCCGCTTCGTGAAGACCGGGACCAGGAAGGGGCCGCCGCCCCCCGCCGAGCGGGCGAACCCGTGCAGGTTCGCCAGCACGCGGTCGTAGCGGTCCTCGCCGTGGACGGCCCGGTAGGTCTCCGGCGTGGAGGCGTCCAGGCGCACGGAGAGCACGTCCAGGCCAGCCTCCACCAGGGCCGCCGAGGACTCCTCGCCCAGCCACGCCCCATGCGTGGCCACGTGGACCCCCCAGGCCCCGGCCGCGCGGGCCCGGGCCACCAGCCCCGCCAGGAGCGGGGCCGCCAGGGGGTCGCCCCGGCCCTCCAGGCTCACCAGGAGGTCGTCGGTGAGGGCCGTGGCGCCGCGGACCATGGCCTCGAACCCCTCCGGGTCCAGGTCCTCGCCGCTCGCCCCCGGGGCCTCCCGCGTGGTGGGCTCGACGGAGAGCTCTCGGGGGACCTCGCCGGCCCGGAGCTCGGGCCGCCCCTCCAGGAGGCGGGCCAGGTCCGCCGCAGGTGTCCCGAATGAACCCTCGCCCAGGGTCCTGGCCACCTCCCGGCACAGGGCGAGCCCCCGCGCCGAGTCGCAGGTGAGCCGCACGTTGACCGCCATCACCTCGGTGGCGAGCTGGGGGACCATCCCCAGCCGCTCCGGGTCCTGGTCCGGCCGGTCCAGGTCCAGCCGGAGGACGCTGGCGGGGGTGAGGCGTGTGCGGTCCAGGGCCTCCACCAGCTCCCGGCCGTAGACCTCCGCCGCGAGACCCGGGGCGGCGGGGGGGAAGAAGGCGATGGGCTCCTTCAGCCCCGCGAACTCCTCCAGGAGGCCGTCCACCATGGCCGAGTCCACGTAGGGTCCGGCCGAGGGGAAGCGCGCCACGGCGCCGGCCCCCGCGCGCTCCAGGGCGGCCCGCAGGGCACCCGGGTGGGCCTCCTCGTCGTAGGCGGTGGACCCGGCCAGCCCGCCTCGCCAGGAGGCGGCGGCCCACCGCCGGCCCCGGCGCAGCCGTTCGCGCACCGGCGGGGGCTCCCCCACCTCCAGGACCTCCACGGGGAGACCGTCCAGGACCTGGCGCACCCGGTCGGCCTCCCCCCGGCGACAGGCCACGTAGGCGGCGTCCAGGCGTCGGGAACGGAGCATGGCCTCCGCGGAGCGCCGGAGGACCGGCCTCCCGGCGAGGTCTTCCAGGAGGCGGCTCGCGAGCCCCAGGGCCCCGAGCCCCAGGTCCGCCACCAGGACGCCGGCGATCTTCATGGCCGGACCCCCAGGGCCGGCCCCGCCCGCGCGGGGCTCGCCCTGTCCTCCAGGGCCGAGCGCACGCGCTCGCGGGCCAGGTCCACCCTCCCCAGGAGGAACTCCAGGCCCCGCTCGACCCCCTGGAGGTAGGCCCGGTCCCGCTCGGCCTGGAGCCGCTGGCGCGCCACGCCCTGCGCCTCGCCCAGGTCTATTCGCAGGTCCCGCCGGGACCGCTCGAAGCCGTCGGCATAGGCCATCCCCTCCACCAGCCTCCGGAGCCGCTCGAGGCGGGCCTCCATCATGCGCGCGTGGAGCCGCTGCACCTCCGCCACCCATGCGTCGGCAGGGCGGCCCTTGCGGTTCCGCTGGACCACGCGCTTGAGGAGCCGGATGGCCGAGCGGAGGTGCCCCTGGAGCGTCTCGCCCTCCTCGCGGCAGCGGGCCAGGGCCAGGTCCGTGGCCCGCAGGCGCCCTTCCACGTCCGGCGCCCGTGGCGGTTCGAAGGCCTCCGGCGGCAGGCGTTCCCCGCAGTAGCGGCGGATCGCCTCCGCCAGGGTGAGGGACTCGCACCCGGCCTTCCGGGCCCCCCCCTCGGTGGCGTCCACCACCCGCACGCCCGCCTGGCGGAACAGGAGCTCGAAGTCCCGCAGATAGGAGAGCATGAGGTCGTCCGTATGGACCGTGGGCTCCGTCTGCCCCGGGACCTCCGTGAGGTAGCGCCGCTGGCGCGCGAAGAACTCCCACTCGCGCGTATCCAGCGTGTGGAAGCGGTTCAGCTCGCCCCTGCGCTGGGCGTGGATGGCCGTCCCGGGGATATGGACCAGACCCCCTGTGTAGGAGAGGTCGAGCCCCACGAAGATGACCGGGTCGCAGCCCAGGTAGCACGCGAGGAAGAAGGCCGTATGGGCCACGGTGCCGCCCCCCTCGACCCGGCCCCGCTCCCCGCAGACCCCCCCGCTCAGGTAGCCCAGGAGGTCGTCGTCCGGGAAGACCTTGGGGCCGGAGTAGGCCGCCACCGCCTCGGCGTTGGCCTTGGGGTCGCAGAAGAGGGGAGGCGCCCCGGCGGCCGGGATGCCGTCGAAGTAGCGCCGCGAGAGCCGATGGTAGTCCAGGACGCAGGCGAAGTCCGGGGTGAGGCCGCGGGCCAGGAGGGGCTTGAGGGCGGTGCTGACGGCGATGAGCACCGCGCGCCCCCGGGCCGCGCGCAGCCCCTCCACGTTCCGCCCGAGCGAGGGGCCGGCCGCCACCACCACCGCGGGCCTGCCCTCGAAGCGCCCCCGGTAGTCGCTCACGGAGCGGCCCCGCAGCCATTCCACGAGGCTCGCGGTCTGGGACTCCAGGTTCAACCGGGGGAGGACGAAGGCCGTCTGCAGGACGATCTGGGCGGCGCCGACGAACTTGCGCAGCTCCGGGAGCGTCCGCCGGTATCCCTCCGGGTCGGCGGCGGCCAGGGGGGAAGGCGCCACCAGGACCACCCGCGAGGCGAAGATGCGGCGCAGCTCGGAGCGCAGGCCCGCGTAGAGGTCCAGGTCGTCCAGCTCCACGAAGAAGCGCACGCGCTCGTCCAGGAGGTCCGTGAAGTCCGAGGCGGCGAGCGCCGCGCGGAAGAGCGCGATGTCGCGCTCCACCACGAAGACCCGGTTGGCGGTCGAGAGCCTGGCCGTCAGGGCCCGCAGGTGGTGCCCCAGGCCGAAACCCAGGAGGATCACCGTGTCCGTGGGGCCCACCGCGATGGCCTCCAGGAAGCGCCGCGCCTCCAGGGCCGGGTCGTAACGGGAGTGGAGGAGGACCGGGGGGCCGCCGGTCCGGGGCGCCAGGGCGATGGTGGGTGCGCCGCTGCGGGCGAGTTCCACGGGGGGGACCCGGGCCGGGTCGAGGGCGCCCACGCGCCGGGCCAGCGCGAGGTCGCGGTGCGCCAGGGCGACGAGGTTGTCGCGCAGGTGATCCACGGTCGCTCCCGGGGGGGGCCGCTTCGCGGGCGACACGCCGCCACGCCCCATCCATTGATGTATGGATGTTATCGGACGCTGGGCGACTCGGCCTTAGGAGTCGTAGAACAATGACTGCGTGAAACACCGCGGCGAATGCAGTCCGTCATTGTTTTACGGCGACTCCATGGGCAGGAGCGGGGGGCTCGTCGGGCGCGATGCACGAGACGACGTGATCGTGCAAGAACCCCAGGGTCTTCGACCATTCCTCCGCCAGGGGGACGAGCTCGTACTCGAGGAGGTCCCCCATGGCGACGGCGTCGGCGTGCTGGATGGCCTCCTGGGTCCGCGCCAGGATCCCGCCCAGGTGGGCCATCCTCGCCCCCAGTGGGCCGGAAGGACCCTGGAAGCCGCCCAGGTCCAGCCCCAGGAGCCGACCCACGCGGGCCAGGGAGTCCTGCAGGACGGACCACCCCTCGATGCCGCCCCGGAAGCGCTCCAGACCCTGGGCGACGCGGCCCTCCTGCACCATGCGGGCGGCCTGCCTCATGTTGTCCGCGAGCCTGGCCAGCATCTCCACCAGTCCCCGGATGACCTCCAGGGCCAGTCGCTCCGGGGCCGCCGCGGTGATGGTCAGCCGGCGATAGGCGTCCACCAGGGACCCGCCCAGCCCGTCCAGCCTCTCCAGGTCCACGGCCCCGCCGTCCAGCTCCGCCTGGCTCACCACGAGGCCCTGGTCCCTGAGCCAGCGGCGGAGCTGCTCGACGATCCGCACCACGGGGGTCCCGGGGTCCGCGGACACCAGCTCGGGGTTCCCGTTGATCAGGATCTCCATGCGGGCGCATTGTAGGGGGCGCCATCCCGGGAGCGCAACCGGGACTCCGGGGCCAGCCCCTCGCTTTAGTCGCGCCGCGCGCCGTCCGATAATCCGACAGAGGCCGAGCCTGCCGCCCCCCTCCGGAGAACCTCCATGGCCCTCCACCCGCCGGTCGCAGCTTCCCTGGCCCTCGCCATCTCCCTCGCCGGATGCCACCCCCTGCTTCACCCCATGGGGGGCAGGGGGGACAAGGGGGAACCGAGGTCCGTATATGACAACGCACGGGACGCCGCGGGGGCCCCCGAGGAGGCCCCCGGCCCGGCCGGCGTCCCGTACCGCCAGCTCCGGCGCGACACCCTGGCGGAGGTGGGCGAGGACGTGGAGGTCTCGGTGGCGATCCGGGACGGGGAACCCTGGATGGTCTTCGCCTCCTCGCGCCACGTGGAGAACGAGCAGCTCTACCTCCAGAAGGCCCGCGCCCGCACGGTCACCCTCGTCCCCACGTTCCCGGAGTCCAGGAACATCCAGCCCCGCTTCCACCCCTCCGGGACACGCATCGCCTTCGCCTCCGACGCGCGCGGCAACTGGGACATCTACACGCTGGAGCTGGCCCCGGGGTCCACCCCCCGGCTCCTCACCCGCGACGACGCGGACGAGGTCCACCCCTCCTGGTCCCCGGACGGCCAGCGGCTGGCCTACTCGGCCTACAGCCCGGCCCAGGCGGAGTATCACATCTGGGTCCTGGACACCCGGACCGGGTTCGCCACGGACATCGGCGCCGGGCTCTTCCCCGAGTGGTCGCCGGCGACGGAGGCCGCCCACCCCACCCGCGACAAGCTGGTCTTCCAGGCCGACCGCCGCCGCGGGGCGCGCTGGAGCGGGATCTGGACCGTGAACCTGGACGGGACCCAGCGCACGGAGATCCTCTCCAGCGACGCCTGGGGGGCCATCAACCCGTCCTGGAACCCGCGGGGAGACCGCATCGTCTTCGCGGCCTCGGCCAAGAGGCCGGAGCGCAGGGACGTCGAGACGGACGCGGACGATATCTGGGTCGTGGACGTGGACGGGAACAACCTGACCCGCATCACCTACGACCCGGAGGCGGACTGGGACCCGCTCTGGGCCGCCGATGGGCGGATCTACTTCAGCTCCGGCCGGGGGGGCAAGACCAACATCTGGAGCCTGGAGCCGGTGGACCTGCCCCTGCTCCGCGGCGGCCTGCCCCGCCCGGAATCCCTGGCGGGGGGCGGCGTCCGCGGCGTTCCGGGGACGGGCGCGTTTGACGGGCCGTGAATGCCGGACTATGCTTGGGTATCCGGGGCCGGGCCGCCCGAATCCTGGCAATTCGGCGACTTAGGAGTCGTAAGACAATCACTGCGTGAAACACCGAGGCCGAGCGAGGCGGCGCGAGGCGAGGAGCGAGGAGGAGCAATAGCCACGGAGCGCTATTACGACGACGAGCGACGACGCATCGCGCCGTCGCAGCCGGCCGAATGTAGCAGTGATTGTTTTACGGCGACTTAGGCCCGCTCGGCGAGGACGGACCTGGTGAAGATCGAGTTCTCCGAGGTTGGCGAGATCCTCGTGGCCCGCGTCGACGGGTCCTACACCAGCCCCGCCGCCTACAACGAGGTCAACCGGATCCTACTGGCCGAGCTGGAGGAGAGCCCCCGGCGCACAATCATCGACCTGGAGGGCATAGGCGCCATCGACGCCAGCGGGCTGGGGGCCCTGGAGACCCTCTGCTGGCGCATCGCCAAGAACCTGGGCCAGGAGATCCGCCTGGCGAATCCTTCTCCAGCCGTCCAGACCCAGGCGCAGGGTGCCGACATGACGGTGCCCATCCACCCCTCCGTGGAGGCGGCGCGCGATTCGTTCGAGCCGGAAGACCTGGACGAGGACCTCTTCGAGGCCCCGGCCGAGGAACCGCCCCCGGCCAAGGTGGAGGTGGTCTGGAAGACGGAGCGTAGGGTTCGTCCGAAGGAGCCTGGGCCGGCCCCCTCGGCCGAGCCGCCGCCGAGCGCCCCTGGACCTGCTCTCTCGCCCGTGCCGCCCCCCGAGCCCGTCCGCGCGATCGTGCCGCCCCCCGAGCCCGCGCCGCCCACCGAGCTCGTGCGCGCGATCGTGCCGCCCCCCGAGCCCGCGCCGCCCACCGAGCCCGTGCGCGCG
>JACQVX010000143.1 GCA_016209495.1 Planctomycetota bacterium | reverse complement strand
TCCTGGCCGACGAGATCAACCGCACCCCGCCCAAGACCCAGGCCGCGCTCCTGGAGGCCATGCAGGAGCTGCAGGTCACCGTGGGCCGGCGCTCCCACCCCCTCCCGGACCCCTTCTTCGTCCTGGCGACCCAGAACCCCATCGAGCAGGAGGGGACCTATCCGCTCCCCGAGGCCCAGCTCGACCGCTTCATGTTCCGCATCCCCGTGGTCTACCCCTCCCGGGAGGAGGAGGAGCGCATCATCTCCGACCACACCTCGGCCCGCGCCGATGCGGTCGCGCCGGTGGTCACCGAGGAGGAGGTGCGTTACTTCCAGGGCGTGGTGGAGGCCATCGTCGCCTCCCCTGACGTCATCGGACTGGCGGCCCGCCTGGTCCGCTCGACGCGGCCGCGGGAGGAGGAGGCCCCGCAGTTCGTGCGCGACACGGTGGAGTGGGGGGCGGGCCCCCGCGCCGGCCAGGCCCTGGTCCGCGGGGCCCGGGCCCTTGCCGCCCTGGACGGGCGCGCCAATGTGGCCCCCGCCGATATCCTGCGGGTCGCCACGCCGGTCCTGGCCCATCGCATCACCCTGAACTACACGGCCCTGGCCGAGGGGGCGACCCCGGAGGACCTGGTGGCCCGCCTGGTGGGGGAGACGGGGCTCCCCGAGGCCCGGAAGTACGGGAACCTGCTCCGGGGCGGCGCGACCGGGTGAGGAGGGGGCGCACAACCCTGGTCGCCGCGGCGACCCTGGCCCTCGGGGCCCTGGCGGCCCCGTCGCGCCACGCCCTGGCCTCCTGCGAGTGCGACCGCAACGCCCTGGAGGTGGTCTTCGTCTTCGACTCCACCGGCTCCATGGGTGGGACCATCGGGGCGGTGAAGTCCAAGATCGAGAAGATGATCGCGGTCCTCACGGAGAATATCCCCAGGGTGCGGGTCGGGATCGTCACCTACCGCGACGTGGGGGACGTCTACGTGAAGCGTGGGATCCCCCTCACGGAGAACTACGACGAGGTCGCCGCCACCATGCACGGCATCCGGGCCGAGGGCGGCGGGGACGCCCCGGAGGCGGTGGACCAGGCCCTGGGCATGGCGGTCCAGGAGATGGGCTGGGCCGGCCGCGCCAGCAAGGTGATCGTCCTCATCGGCGATGCCCCCCCCCACGACGAGGCCTGCGCCACCGCCTACGGCATCGCCCGCATGGCCCGCAGGGAGGGCATCGTGGTCCACACGGTGGCCGTCTCCGGCGCCTCCCTCCCCGCCTTCGAGGAGATCGCCCGCCAGGGGGGCGGCCGCCACGTGAGCATGGACGCGGACGCGGACCTGGTGCGCCGCATCCTCTCGCTCTCCCTGGGGCGCGAGTGGACCGGGGACCTCGGCGACGCGGAGCTGCCCCCGGAGACGGACGAACAGGACGCGGCCGCCGCCCGGGGGGCCTTCGTCTTCGCCCAGATCCGCGCCGGAGAGGACTGGAACCCCCCCCACGCGGCGGCCAACGTCCTGGCGGCCATGGGCTCCGCGGTGCGCCTGGACGCGGCCAGCGACGTACGCGTGGTCAGCCTCACGGACTCGGACCTCTCCCGCTTCCCCTTCCTCTACCTCTCGGGCCATGACGAGCCGGCCCTCGGACCCCAGGAGCGGGACGCCCTCCGGCTCTACCTGGAGCGGGGGGGCTGCCTCTTCGCCGAGGCCTGCTGCGGTTCCCGGCGCTTCGATCGCGGGTTTCGCAAGACCCTGGCCGAGATGTTCCCGGAGGCCCCCCTCACCCGATTGCCCCCGGACCACCGGCTCTACCGCGCCGGGGTGCCGGTGGAGTCCGTGGAGGTCGCCGTGGTCCACGGGGCGGACCGCTATCGCAGCGCGCCGCCCGAGCTCTGGGAGCTGGACATGGACGCCCGCACGGCGGTGATCTACAGCCCCCTGGACCTGGGCTGCGGCTGGAACAACCGCGCCGACGAGGGGAGCTGCCAGGTGCGCGAGAGGGACTCCCTCGCCCTCACGGTGGACATTCTCCTCTACCTCCTGGGGGAGTAGCCATGGCCGAACTGAGTTTCCTGGAGAGCCCTGGGCGCGGCGCGCCCCGGACCGTCGAGGAGCTCTCCCACCTCCCCGGGCTCGTGGTGCGTTCCCGGGTCCTTGCCCGCGGCCTCATCTCGGGCCTGCACAGGAGCGCGCGGCCCGGGGTGGGGACCGACTTCTCCCACCACTCGCCGTACGTCCCCGGCGACGCCCCGGGGGCCGTGGACTGGCGCCTCTACGCGAGGACCCGCCAGCTCTACGTGCGGCGCTACCACCACGAGACCCAGATCACGGCGGTCCTGGCGGTGGACTGTTCCGCCTCCATGGGGTTCGGAAGCGGCCCGACGACGAAGCTGGACTACGCGCGGCTCCTGGCCGCCACCCTGGCCCACGTCCTCACCGCCCAGGTGGACCGGGTGGGGTTGATCGCCTTCGCCGGCGAGGTCCTGGCCCTGGTGCCCCCCCGCTCGAGCGGCCCCCACGTGCGGCTGCTCTGCGACCGGCTGGAGCGCACCCCGGCGGGCGGGACCACGGACCTGGAGCGGGCCATGCGCGTGGCAGCGGAGATGGGGGGCGGGCGCACCCTCACCGTCGTCCTCAGCGACCTCCTCTCCCCGGGCTCCGAGCTGCCCCGGCCCCTGAGCGAGCTCGCCCACCGGGGCCACGACGTGGCGGTCTTCCACCTCCTGGACCGCGCGGAACTGGACTTCCCCTACCGGGGCGCCCACACCTTCGTGGACCCGGAGGGGGGCGGGCGCGTCCGGGCCGACCGGCGCATGGCCCGCGACCGCTACCTGGCCGCCCTGGGCTCCTGGCTCGAGACCACCCGCCGCGCCTGCCTCGGCGAGGGCATCGACTACCATAGGGTGGCCACGGACACCCCCCCCGCCGAGCCCCTGCTGGCCTTCGTGGCCCGCCGGGAGAGGGGCTGAGGGCCGTGGAATTCCTCCACCCGTGGCTGGTCCTGGGCCTCCTGGGGGTCGCGGTCCCGGTCGCCGTGCACATCATCAGCCGCCGCCGGCCGCGGGAGGTGCCGCTCCCGACCGTGCGCTTCCTGTCGGAGACCCTGGACCCGGATCGGGACGTGACGCCCCCCAGGGACCTGCTCATGCTCCTGGCGCGGGCCCTGGCCGTGGCCCTCTTCGCCATCCTCCTGGCGCGGCCGCTCCTCCCGGACGCCGGGGCCTCCGAGCGCGCCATGCGCGTGGCCCTCGTCCTGGACGACTCCTACAGCACCGGCGCCCGAGCGCCGGGGGGCGGCGAGGGCGCCTTCGAGCGCCTGCGCGACGCTGCCGACGCGCTCCTGTCGCGCCTCCCGGAGGGCAGCGAGGCGGCCCTGGTGAGGGTCTCGGGGGGGGGGATCCCGGGAGGGCCAGGCCCCACCGGGGCATCGGACCCGGAGGCCGCGTGGGTCCGCGACCTGGCGGGCCTGCGCCACTCTCTCGCCCTCGCTGTCCCCTCCTCCTCGGGCGAACCCCTGGCGTCGGCCCTGGGCCATGCGACCCGGCTCGCCGGCCCCGGGGGGACCGTGGTGGTCCTGAGCGACGGCACCCGGAGGGCCTTCCACGAGGCGGCCTCCGCGGCGGGCGGCCTGGCCCGGGGGGTCCGGCTCACCCTGGCCCTGGCCGGTCCTCCCCCCCAGGGCAATGCCCGCCTCCTCCCGCCGGAGGTGGAGCCGGCGCGGCCTGGCGCCGGCACCGCGGTGCGCCTCGCCTTCCGCGCCCTGGGCCTGGACGCCCCGCGCCGGCTGAGGCTCCAGGTCGAGGGCGCCGAGGCCCAGACCCGCCTCCTCTCCCCGGACCTCTCCGGCCAGGGCGCCGCCTCGGTGGAGTGGGTCTTCCCGCGGCCAGGGGTCTACCAGGGGCAGGCCTCCCTGGAGGGGCAGGACCCCCTGGCGCTGGACGACACGGTCTACTTCACCCTGCGGGTGGAGGCGCCCCCCACGGTCCTGGTGGTGGCGCCGCCCGCCGGGACGGAGGACGGCGCCTTCTTCCTGGCCCATGCCCTCGCCCCGGGGCGCGCGGCCGCGGCGGCCGACGTGGCCCGGGCCGAACCCGAGGACCTGGCCACCGAGCCCCTGGAGGGCTATCAGGCCGTGTTCCTCGTGGACTGGCCCGACCCCACCCCCGCGGACTGGGCGCGCCTGGAGGCCTATGTGGCCCGGGGAGGCGCCCTGGGGGTCTTCGCCGGCGCCAGGACCGACCCTGCCCGATACGCGGCGGCCCCGGCCCCCGCGCTCCTCGCGGCCCTGCCGGGGTCCCTGGTGGCCACGCCCGAGGGACGGCGGGCGGTGGTGGACGACGAGGAGGAGCGGGCCGGGGGACCGCGACGGCGCTGGGCCGCCGCGGGACTCACCTCGGCGCGCTTCCTCCGTTACCGGGTGCTGGAGGCGCGGCCCGAGGCCGACCCGGTCGTCGTCTGGTTCGACGCGGGCCACCCGGCCCTGGTCACGCGCCCCGTGGGCGAGGGACGGGTCCTGGTGGCCGGCTTCGGCCTGACAGGCGCGGACGGCGACCTAGTTCGGGGGCCCGCCTTCGTCCCCGTGGTCCACACGGGCCTGCGCCTCCTCCTGGCGCACCAGGCGCGACGCACCGGCTACATCGTGGGAGAGCGCACCGAGGCGCGGCCCGGGGCGGGGCGTGCCACGGCCCCGGGCCACGTGCGTCTCGGCACCCCCTCCGGGGAGGAGGTGGCCTGGTCCGTCAACGTGGACCCGCTGGAGGGGGACCTCGGCCCCATCTCGGCGAGCGAGCTGGAGGCCCTGTTTCCCGGGGCCGCGCGGCTGGACCCGGCCCGTCTGGGCGACCTGGCGGCGAGGCTCCACGCCACCTCCGCCCGCCGGGAGGCGACCCCCTGGCTCGCTGCGGCCTTCGCCCTCGTCTACGCCGCGCTCCCCTTCGCCGTCCGGCGCCGGGGTCGGGCCCCCGGTCCCGCCTAGGCCATGGAGCTGCACCTGGACCCGGTCCTCCCCGCGTGGGCACTGGCGGCCTTCCTGGCCACCTTCGCCGCGGGTGTGGCGGTCGCGGCGCGAGAGCTGGCCATCGAGGGCGGCCGCCGGGCCGCCCTCCACCTCCTCGCCCTGGAGGCCCTCGCCCTGGTGCTGGCCTCGGTGCCCCTCCTCCGCCCCCGGCTGGACCTGGAGGTGGTGACCCAGGTTCCCCCCCGGGTGCTGGCCCTGGTGGACGCCTCCGGGAGCATGGGCGAGGCCGCGCCCGGCCCCGCGCCCTCGCAGACGCGCCTCGAGCGCGCCCGGGCCCTGGTGGAGGCCCTGGGACGCTCGACGGGGGCTGCCGAGCTCGAGGCGCTGGCCTTCTCCGAGGGACCCCTGCTGGGTCTCGCCGAGGCGCGGGCCGCCGGGGGGACGGACCTGGAGGCGGCCCTGCGGGCGGCCCTGGAGCGCCGGGGAGAGGCGGCGGCCCTGGTCCTCCTCTCCGACGGCCGGGCCAACCGGGGCGCCGACCCGACCGCCGCCGCGCTCGAGGCGGCCCGCCTGGGCGTCCCGGTCCACTGCGTCGCCTTCGGGACCGACGAACGGGCCCCGGGGGGCGGCCTCCGGGGACTCCGGCTCGTGGTGGCCCGGGAGGTCCTCGTGGACAACCGGGTCCCGGTCCATGCCCAGTTCCGCGCGACGGGTCTGGCGGGGAGGGAACTGGTGGCGCGCCTCGCCGTGGACGGCCAGGCGGCCGGCGAGACGGTGGTGCGGCCCGCGGGCGAGGACGCCATCCTCACGGTGCGCATGGACGTGGTGCTGGCCCAGGAGGGGGAGCACGAGCTGGAGCTGAGCCTGGGGGACGGGGCGACCGGGGAGGCGGGGCCCGCGGTCCTCCAGGGCCGCGTCCTCGCCGCGGCGCGTCGCGCCCGGGTAGCCATTGTCGAGGGGACCCTGCGTTGGGAGTACAAGTTCCTGCGCCGCGCCGTGGAGGAGGCCCCGGAGCTGGGTTCCCGCAGCTACCGCCTGTTCCTCAAGGACGGCTCCACGCCTGTCCCCTCGGTGGACGAACTGGCCCGCTACCACGTGGTGGTCCTCGGGGAACTGCCCCGGGAGACGATCCCGGAGGGCTGGCTGGAGGCCCTCGCGGAGCGGGTGGCCCGGGGGACGGGTCTGTTGCTCCTGGGCGGCGCGGGTTCCCTGGGGCCCGGCGGCTACGCCGACACCCCGCTCGCGGCCCTCTCCCCCCTGGTCCTCTCGCCCCTGGACGAGCGGCTCGACGGGGAGTGGCAGGCCGAGCCCACCCCGGCCGGGGAGCGGTTCTTCTCCGAGGCCTTCGGCCTCCCCGTGGAGTCGGTGGCCGCCACCTGGCGACGGCTCCCGCCCCTGGACGGTCGGGTCACGGTCTCGGGGGTGAAGCCGGGCGCCGAGGTCCTCCTCGCGGGCCCCGCCGGCGACCCGGTGGTGGCGGCCCACCGCTACGGCCGGGGACGCGTGGTGGCCGTCACCGCCGACACGACCTGGAGGTGGCGCTTTGCCCCCCGGACCGAGGGGGAGCTGCACCTGCGCTACTGGCACGCCCTCCTGCGCTGGCTCGCCGACCGCGAGCGGCTGGCCACGGGTTCCGTGGTGGTCCGCGTGGACCAGGCCCGCATGCGAGGGGCGGACCCGCTGGACGCCTGGGTGGCCGCGGTGGGCCCGGAGGGCGCGCCGCTGGAGGGGGCGGGGGTGAGGCTGGTGCTGGAGGGCCCGGGCGGTCTACGGGTGGAGACCGAGGCGGCCCCGGCGGGTCGCGAGCATCACGCCCGGGTGTTGCCCCCGGAGGGCGGATTCCCCCCGGGGCGCTACCTGCTCCGCGCCCGCGTCGGGGTGGTGGAGGCCGGCACGGAGGTGGAGGTCGGGACCGACGAGCTGGGCTTCGAGGTGCTCGACCCGGACGACGAGACCGCCGACCCCACGCCGCGCCACGACACCCTCCGGGCCATTGCCAGGGCCTCCGGCGGCGTCTACACCCACGAGGGCAGGCCCGGCCCCGTGTTCGGCGCCCTGGCGGCCCTGGCGGCGGCCCCCGGGGGGCGCGCCCGGCGCATCGAGCCCGTGGACCTCTGGGACCACCCGGCGGTCCTGGTGGCCTTCCTGGCCCTGGCCGGGGCCGCGTGGGCCCTGCGGCGCTCCTACGGGATGCCGTGACGGCCCCCGGTGGGGAGGATAGGATGGCGCCCGGGACGACCCCCGCGCGTCCAATGCTCCGGGGGGCGTCTCGGGCTGCGACGAACGCCGGCCCCACGGGGGCCGGCTCCCCCCCGAGGTCCCCCTCGGCGATGGAGGTAGCGGCATGAGGACCACCACGCTCGAAGCAAGCTCTCCCTGCCTGGGGCCTCGGCGGCTGGTGGACCGCGTGAAGGCATGGGTACGCATGGCGGACCTGGCGCGGCGTTGCCTCTGGATCGCCACGGCCACGGTCCTGTGGTTCTCCCTGGTGGCGGCCGTCGACGCGGGCTCGGTGCTGGAGGGCTCCACCCGCGCCGCCCTGCTGGCCGCCTGGGGGCTCCTGGCCCTCCTGGCGGCCCAGGCCCTGTTCCTCGTCCCCCTCCTGCGCCCGGTGACGGACCCCTACGCCGCCCGGCTCGTGGAGGCCGCCCACCCCTGCGGCCACGGTCTGGTCACCTTGTTCCACCGGCCCGCGGCGGGCCTGGACCCCCGGGTCGCGGCCCTCCTGGCCCGCACCGTCTCCCCCCGCCTGTCCGCCGTCCGGGCCCGCCGGCTCCTGGCCGGTCCCGACCGCAGCGCGGTGGGACACGCCGTGGGGCTCCTCCTCGCCACGACCGGCGGTTCGGCCCTGGCGCTGGCCCTCGCTGGCGTCCCCCCGGCGGAGGCGGCGCGCCGGGTCCTCCTGCCCGGGGCCGAGGCCGCCATCGCCCCCGCGGGGCGCATCGTCCGGGTGGAGCCCGGGGACACGGCGGTGGTGAGGGGAAGCGACCTCTCGGTCCGGGTCGTCCACGACGGGGTCGCCCTGCCCCGGGAGGCCTGGGTCGAGGTCCAGAGGCCGGGTGCGCCCCCGCGGAGGCTGCCGCTCCTGCCCGACCGCTCCGCGACCATGGAGGCGGTCATCGACTCGGTGGAGGGGGCGCTCGCCTACCGGGTGGTGGTGGACGGCGTGGCCTCGGAGAACTTCCGGGTGGAGGCGGTGGAGGCCCCGTCCTTCGAGTCCGTGGAGGTCCATTACCGCTACCCCGCCTACCTGGGGCTGGAGCCCCGGGTCCAGCCCGGGGGGGACGTGGACGCGGTCGAGGGCACCCTGGCGCGGGTGGTGGCGCGGACCACCAAGGCCGCGCGCTCGGTCCGGTTCCTCCTGGACGGCCAGCCGCCCCGGGTCATGGACCTCCTGGGGGACCGGGAGGCGTTCCTGGACCTGGAGGTACGCGCCGACGCACGGTATGCGCTGGTCTACACCGACGCCGACGGCTTCGCGAGCCCCCAGGGCCGCCGCTACGGCATCCTCTGCCGGCCGGACCGCGCACCCCTGGTCCGGGTGCGCTGGCCCGCCCGGGACATGACCGTGAACCGCGGCGACTCCATCGAGGTCCGGTACGAGGCTTCGGACGACTTCGGCCTGGCCCGCGTGCGCCTGCACTACCAGGTCCTGCGCGACGACGCCCGCGCGCGGGTGCTGCACGAGGCCATCCCGGACCGCACCCTGAGGGGCGAGCTCACCATCTCCCCCGTCGAGCTGGGCATGCTCCCCGGGGACCGGATGCTCTACTTCCTCAGCGCCGAGGACCGGCGGCTCCCGGAACCCAACGTGGGGACCAGCCCCAGCTACTTCCTGGAGGTGGCGGAGGACTCGCCCCGCCGGGAGGCCCTCACGGGGCTCGACGAGGAGGAGGAGACCACCCTCTCCATGGCGGACGAGGAGACCCCTCCGGACCTGGAGGGCCTGGACCCGGAGGCCCTGGAGCGCCGGCTGCGCGAGAGCCTGGCCCGGCTCGAGGAACTGTCCAAGGAGACGGACCGACTCCTGGACCGCCTGGACGAGGAGGGGGAGGACCCCTACGACGACCTGGAAGACCCCTACGAGGACCTGGAGGACCCCTACGCCGAGGAAGAGGAGTGCGAGGACTGCGCCGCCGGGAAGCCGGGCAAGTGCAAGGGCGGCGGCTGCCGCGCCGGCAAGGGCGGCGCCCGCGGCCGCCGCACCGTGGGCGGCGCACGCCGCGGCTCCCGGCATGGGTCCGGCGGCGCCACGGGGAGGCACGGCCCGGACCCCTATCACCTGGTGCGAGGCATCCTGGAGCGGCTCCGGGACCCGGAGCGCCGCGCGCGGCTGGAGGACTACCTGGCCCGGAGGCGGGCCCTGCTCCGCCGCATCGCCCGTTCCGGCTCCACCCGGGAGGCCGCCGAGCGGGGCGGCCTGGGCCTCCCCCCCTCGCTCTTGCGCGCCCTGTTCGGGGCGGGGGTGGAGGGGGGAGGCGGGCGGATCTTCCGCGCCCCCGCCGGGGTCCACGGGGAGGAGGCCGAGGGGGCCGAGCGGCCCCTGGCGGGGAGCGCCCCCGGCGGGGCCTCCGGCGAGGGACGCGCCTTCGACCGGGAGCCCATGGCCGCAAGCCCGCCCCTGGACGACGACGTGGGGGACCGGACCGGCCTGGGGCGCGGCGACCCCTACCGCTGGGAGGAAGTCCCGGAGGAGTACCGGGGGATGGTGGACGACTACTTCCGCGGTATCGCCGAGGAGGGGGGGAGGTAGCCTGCGTCCAGAAGAAGGTGTAGGTGTAGATGGACGTGAGGCACGCGCCCACGCGGGGAGGACCGGGAGGGCCTCGAACTCGACCATGGGCCAGACGGCCACGCCGGACGCGCGTCTTCGAGCGGCTGGAACTGAGCGTAGAGCCGCGGGCCCAGGCCCTCACCCGTCTTGCCGACCGGACAGGGCGCGTTTCAGCCGCCTCCAGGGCGAGGGGTGCATCCACGGGCACGATGGTCGCGCGGTGGACGTGGCGCAGTGTGCTTGCTCCGGGCGCGCCACTCAGCCCCGCGCCTCGCGGTCGGCGACCTCCAGGCTCAGGTCCAGGGCCGCCACGGCGCGTTCCAGCTCCGCCTCCGTGATGACCAGGGGAGGCGCGATCACCAGGTGGCTCAGCCAGCCCACGCAGTAGACCCCGCGTCCCATGAGGTCCGCGGTCACCCGGTCGACGAGGAGCGGCCGGCCCGCCAGCTTGTCCTCTCCCCGGTTGAAGGGCTCACGGGTGGCGCGGTCGCGGACCAGGTCCACGGCCCAGAAGAGGCCTAGCCCGCGCACGTCGCCCACCGAGGGGTGGCGCTCCCCCAGTCCCCGCAGCCTCACGCCCAGCCCCTCGCCCAGCCGCGCCGCGCGCTCGATGAGCCCCAGCCTCCGGTACTCGGCGATGGCCGCAACGCCCGGGGCGAGGGTGAGGGGGTGCGCCTCGTAGGTGTGGCCCAGGGCGAAGTAGTGGGTCTCGAAGTGGTCCGCGATGGCCTGGGAGGTGGCCGTCAGGCCCAGGGGGATGTAGGCCCCGGTGATCCCCTTGGCCGTCGTCAGGATGTCCGGCTTCACCCCCCAGTGGTCCACCGCGAACCACCGTCCGGTCCTCCCCCACCCGCTCATCACCTCGTCGGCGATGATCAGCACCCCGTGCCGGCGGGCGATCTCGACGAGCCGTGGGAGGTATTCCGGCGGGGGGACGAGGACCCCGTTGGTCCCCACCACGGGCTCCACCAGGATGGCCGCCACGTTGGACTCGTTGCGGATCATGTGCTCGAGGTAGTCCGCGCAGGCCGCATCGCAGCCCGGGTACTCGCGCCCCATGGGGCAGCGGTAGCAGTGGCACTCGGGCCCGAAGATGACGCCCTCGATCTTCCCGGAGGGCTCCGAGGGCCAGCGGCGGAAGTCCCCGGTGGCGGCGAGGGAACCCGCCGTGGAGCCGTGATACGAGGCGTAGCGGGCGATGACCTTGTACTTCCCCGTGTAGAGCCGGGCCATGCGGATGGCCGCCTCGTTCGCCTCGGTCCCGCTCGTGGTGAAGAAGAACTTGGTGAGGCCCGCGGGAAGGACCTCGAGGAGCGAGCGGGTCAGCTCGGCCCGGGCGCTGGTCGCGAAGCCGGGGCTCGCGTAGGCCAGCTCCCGGGCCTGCCTCGCGATGGCCTCGATGACGGCCTGGTTCCCGTGCCCCAGGTTGGAACACATGAGCTGGGAGGAGAGGTCCAGGTATTCCCGCCCGGCGGCGTCGGTGAAGGTCGAGCCCTGGGCGCGGACCACATGGAGCGGCTTCCACCCCTTCTGGTAGCGCCAGGTGCCGTAGGTGTGCCGTACCGTGAGGTCGAGGACCTGTTCGTTCGTGAGGGGATGCAAGGGCGGCCCTCCGGTTCAGGGTGGAGATGGGGGTCGCGCTGGATCTTATCGAGGGGAGGCGGCTACCGCACGTTCACGGTGGCGCAGACGATGTCCACCAGGTCCCCGGTGCCCCGCTCGTAGACCTCGGCGCGGAGCCTCATGGGACCCGGCGCGAGCCCCGTGGGGAGGACCAGGTCCAGCGCCCCCGCGCCGCCCCCGGCCGCCCCGGCGGCCACGTGGGCCGCATACGGCACGTGGGCATAGGGCGTGGGGTAGACCCCGGAGTCCGACTCCAGGCTGACTCGCACGTCCAGGTCCCGGGCGCGCCCCAGGTTCGAGGCCCGGAGGTCCACCCGCAGACGCTCGCCGCCCAGGACGGAGGTCCGGTCGGGGAGGAGGGCCAGGCTGGGGGCGTAGTAGTCCAGGTCGTAGGGGTGGTAGGGCTCCGCGTAGGCCTGCAGGACCAGGCCGCCCGGCGCCATGCGCGCATTGGACACCCATACCCGCAGGTCCGAGTTCTCGTAGACGCAGCATTGGAGCGAGGACTTCCTCATGGCCACTTCCTGCGAGATCTCCCGTGTCTCGTCCCGGCCGATGAGGACGCCGGCGGCCTGGAACGCGAGGATCCGGTCCGCCTGTCCCTTGTAGCGGTCCTTGTACGCCCCGGCGGTGCGCGGGTCCCCCGTGGGCCCCTTGGAGGCGGTCTGGAGGCTGCGGATGACCGGGTCCAGGGCGCAGTCCCCTCGGAAGACCGCCTGCGGGATGCGGATCCCGTAGGGCTGGCCGTTCCAGACCGCCAGGTCTTCCCTGGGGTCGTCGTCCAGGAAGCTGGCGAAGTGGCTCCGGGTCACCTCGACGCTGCAGCCCCCGGGCGCCCCCAGGCGGCCGTCGCCCCGATCGGCGAAGACGAAGTTGCTACCGTAGGTGCGGTGGGGCTCGTCCCCGAAGGCCCGGATGGCGTCCTCGTAGCCCACGCCCGTGGTCATGATGTCGCGCACCGTCAGGGGCCAGGGGCGGCCGAAGGCCCTGTCGTTGCTGAACCCCCAGACCTGGCCCATCCCGAGCCCGTGCGCGTTCATGCCCGAGACCACCCCGTAGAGCCCGGCGTAGCCCAGGTTGATGTAGGGGACCCCGCCCTCGGGCTTCACGACCGCCACCACCGGGTGCTCCTCCAGGCCCGTCCCCACGAAGAGGTCCACGTTCCGGGTCTGGTAGACCTTGCCGTCCCGGGTGAGGTCGCCCCAGGCGGCAAAGCTCGAGCACTTGAAGGAGGCCAGGTCCAGGACGGCCCCGAAGTCCACCAGGGAGTTCAGGAAGATGAGGTCGTCCTCGGTGACCCGCGTGGCGGGGAGGCGACGCCGCATCCCGTCCACGATCCCCCGGGCCCAACCCAGGTCGTCCGGGGTGAAGTAGGGACGGAAGGCCGAGGCCACCGCCGCCGAGACCAGGGGCCTGGCCACCGGGATGAGGAAGCCCGGGACCTGCGGGAACTGCTGTCCCGCGTAGCTCACGATCTTGCCCAGGACGGCCTCGATCTCCGGGGCCATGAGCTCGCCGTACTGGAGGCCCATGGCGTAGGGCAGGCCCTTCACGTGGACGATGAACCGTCCGCCCTCCTCCTCCAGGAAACCCTCCCCCGCGCGGGCCACGACCCGCGCCGTCTTCGTCCGGGGCGTGGCCGCGGCTGGAGTCGCCGCGGGGGCGCCCGTCGGCGAGGTGGAGGCCCCGGTGGCAGAGGACGTGGCGGCGGCGGACGGCGGCGGCGCGACCGAGTGCCCCCCCGAGGCGCCGCACCCGACCGTCAGCAGGGTGGCGAGGGACAGGGCGTGGAGCAGGGTGGCGCGGTCCCCGACTGCACTCAGATGGTACATGGCGAAGGCTCCCCCAACGAGTCCACGGTCCGGCCTGGACAAACGACGTTCCCTGGCCCCGGCGGCCACCTCGTGGCCCCACCGCCTGCCAAGTCGCGCGTGACGAGCCAGTTCCGTGGGCGTGGCGGTCCTCGCGCCCCGCGCCGCCTGCCCGCGACGTGAACCGGCGATCACACCGGTGTCCGCAACGCGGTCGGCGGGGGTTCGGAGGATCCGGTGTCCCCGGGCCGAGTCGCGAGCCTCGGCCGGAGACGAGGCGGGGCCAGCCGCTGGAAGCTCGACGGCGCCGCCTCGCCGCGAGCAATGCGGGCGGCCTGCTCGCCCAGGGCGGCGAAGCCGGCGGCCAGGGCGGTGAGGTCCAGCCCGAGATAGGACGCCGGATAGGCCTCCAGCTTCCGCGCCGCCGCCTGGAGCAGCCTCCCCGCCCCGGCCCAGCGCCCCGTGCGCGAGGCGTGGTGCATCCCGGCCGCAGCCTGGATGAGGGCCTGGGTGCAGAGCCTGGGCGAGGCCGGCGGTTCGCCCGGAGGCGCCACGAGCCAGATCGCCTCCAGGGCCTCGTGGCACTCCCAGTAGAGCCCCTCGTCGAAGAGGCGGAGGCCCTCGTCCCATGCCTCCACGCCTGTCCCTACCGGAAACCCCCTCCGCGGCATCCTCGACACCCAGCGGAAACCTGGGATTCCCACGGCAACCTGGCCGCCGCACACGCTCCAGGATGGGTCCCACAAGCAGAAAGGGCCTGCGGCAGATTCGCCGCAAGCCCCTGGCGATCCTGGTACGCCCGACAGGGCTCGAACCTGTGGCCTTCAGCTCCGGAGGCTGACGCTCTATCCAACTGAGCTACGGGCGCAAGACCTCGAGGGGGGAACATAGCCAAACCTCGAGGCGCGGTCAACGCGTAATCGACCCTCGTTCGCCACGCAAAGGGCCCAGGAGGTTCTCTCCGGGGGGGGCGAGGCCTTAGGATCGCGGCGTCATGGGCGAACGCCTCGCGATCATCTCCGATATCCACGCGAACCTCCCGGCCCTGGACGCGGTCCTCGAGGACGCCCGCCGCCAGGGCGTGGAGCGCCTGGCTTGCCTGGGCGACGTGGTGGGATACGGCGCGGACCCGGCGGCCTGCGTGGAGGCCGTCCGCAGCGTCTGCGCCTTCACCCTGCGCGGGAACCACGACCACGGGCTCTTCGAGGACACGGACCGGTTCAGTCCCCCCGCCCGGCGCGCCCTGGAGTGGACCCGGCGGAACCTGCCCCCCGCGGGCTCCTCCTGGCTGCGCCGCCTTCCATCGCGCCGCGAGGAGGGTGACACCCTCCACGTCCATGGCTCTCCGCGGGACCCGATCCACGAATACCTCTACGAGACGGAGGCACGGACGGCGGCGCGGGAGGGACCGGGGGGGCCCACGGCGCGAAAGCTGGCCGAGTGCTTCCGGGAGGTCCGCCGGGTCTGCTTCGTGGGCCACACCCATAGGCCCGGGGTCCTCACCGAGGGCCTGGCCTGGCACTCACCCCGGCCGCCGGGCGATCGCTTCCGCCTGGGGCTCCAGCGGGCCATCATCAACGTGGGCTCGGTGGGCCAGCCCAGGGACCGGGATCGGCGCGCCTCCTACGTGATCTTCGACGGACGCGAGGTGCTGTTCCGGCGCGTCCCCTACGCCTGGCAGTCCGCCATGGACCGGATCCTCTCCAACCCCGCCCTGGACCGCTGGCTCGCCCTGAGGCTCGAGCAGGGGGTGTAGGACCGCTCTCGGGGCGCCGGGAGTCCCCGGGGGCCAGCGCCAGGGCGAGGGCCCACCCGCCTCAAGCGGCGCCCCCTCCACGTCCGATAATGTTCATGGGCCGGCGTCAGCGCCTGGGAGTACGGGAGGGGAGACCATGAAGGTCCTCGTCATCGGCTGTGGGTCCATCGGCCGCCGCCACCTGAAGAACCTCGCGGAGCTGGGCATCTCGGGTCGCGCGGCCTGCGACCTCTCGGCGGCTCGCCTGGAGCAGGTCCGCGCCGAGTGCGGCGTCGAGGCGCTCCACACGGACCTGGACGCGGCCCTGGCCGAGGGGCCCGACGCGGCCATCGTCTGCCCGGTGACCAGCGCCCATGTCCCGGTGGCCCGACGCGCCCTGGACGCGGGCTGCCACCTCATGGTGGAGAAGCCCATCAGCCACACGGAGGCCGGGGTGGAGGCCCTGGTCCGCGACGCTGCGGCCGCCCGCCGCGTCTTCATGGTGGCCTACTCCATGCGCTTCCACCCGGGCGTGAACCGCGTATCCGGGATGCTGAAGGACGGACGCATCGGCCGCCCCCTGTCGGCCCGGGCCTGCTGCGGCCAGTACCTCCCGGACTGGCACCCCTGGGAGGACTACCGGGACTTCTACATGTCCCGGGAGGCGGACGGCGGCGGGGCCGTCCTGGACATCAGCCACGAGATCGACACCCTGCGCCGTTGCTTCGGCGAGGTGCGCCAGGTGGCGGCCATGGTGAGCCACCTGAGCGACCTGGAGATCGACACGGACGACTGCTCAGAGCTGATCCTGCGCTTCGACTCGGGGGTGGTGGCCTCGTGCCACCTCGACCTGGTCCAGCGGGCCTACCGTCGCACCCTGGAGGTCTTCGGGACCGAGGGGACCATCCTCTGGGACTACGTCTCCCAGTCCATCCAGCTCTACACCGTGGCCACGGGGCAGTGGGAGCTGGTGCGCCACGACTTCGACCGCAACCGCCTCTACCGGGACGAGGCCGCGTGTTTCCTGGCCGCCTGCCGGGGCGAGGGCAGCCCCCCGGTGGACGGGGCGGACGGGCTCCGCACCCTGAGGGTGGTCCTGGCGGCCAAGCGGGCCTCCCGCGAGGGCCGCACGGTGGAGCCTTGATCCTCGCGGTCGTCACCGCGCGGGGCGGGTCGAAGCGCCTCCCGGGGAAGAACCTCCGCCCCCTGGGCGGACGTCCGCTCCTCTGGTACTCCATCCGGGCCGCGCGGCTCGCACGCCTGGTCCACCGGGTCGTGGTCAGCACCGAGGACGCCTCCATCGCCGAGGCGGCCAGGGCCTGCGGGGCCGAGGTGATCCCGCGGCCCGCGTCGCTCGCCCTCGACGAGTCCCGTTCCGTGGACGCCGTACGCCATGCCTGTCTCGCGGTGGAGGCCGCGGGGGAGCGCCCCCGGGCGGTGGTCCTGCTCCAGCCCACTTGCCCCCTACGAAGCCCCGGCTTCATCGACGCGGGCGTGGGTGCCCTCCTCGCGAGCGACGCGGACTCCGCCGTGTCCGTCTCCGAGGAGAGGCTCAAGCTGGGGGAGGTGGTGGACGGGATCTACCGGCCCTTCTACCCGGAGGGGGAGCGCAAGCAGGACCTCCCTCGCCGGTGGCGGGAGAACGGGGTTCTCTACGTGACGCGGCGGGACGTCGTGGTGGGGCGGGGCAGCCTCTTCGGCGACCGCATCCTCCCCTTGCCCACGGAGCCCCTCATGGCCATGGCGAACATCGACTACGAGCTGGACTTCCAGGTCGCCGAAGACCTCTACCTCCGCCACCGAGCGCGGCTGGGGCTGGAGCCGGCGCCGGAACCCATACCGATGGAGGCAGGAGTGGCATGGACACGGTGAAGCTGGGCGAGAGGCTCGTGGGCGAGGGCGAGCCGGTCTTCGTCATCGCCGAGGCGGGGATCAACCACAACGGCGAGCGGAAGGCCGCCAGGGACCTGGTGGTGGCGGCGGCGGAGGCCGGCGCCGACTGCGTGAAGTTCCAGACCCACCTCCCCGACCACGAGATGCTCCGGGGCGGGGAGACCGCCGCCTACGTGGGCGAGTCCCTCTACGACCTCCTGACCCGCTGCGCCCTCACGGTGGACGACCACCGGGACCTGCAGCGCCTGGCGTGGGAGCGGGGCGTCCTGTTCCTCTCCACCCCCTTCAGCCGCGAGGCCGCGGACCTGCTGGAGACCCTGGACGTGGCGGCGTACAAGACCGGGTCCGGCGAGCTGACGAACCTCCCCCTCCAGCGGCACATCGCACGCAAGGGACGCCCCATGATCATCTCGACGGGCATGAGCACCCTGGAGGAGGTGGGCGAGACCCTGGACGCGGTGCGGCGCCTCAATCCCCACGTCGTCCTGGCCCACTGCACCTCCACCTACCCCACCCCCTACGAGGACGTGAATCTGGGGGTCATCCCGGTCCTGCGTGAGCGATTCCGGGTCCCCGTGGGGCTCTCGGACCACTCCCGGGGGACCTACACTGCCCTGGGGGCCGTGGCCCTGGGGGCCTGCCTCATCGAGAAGCACTTCACCCTGGACCGCCGCGGACCCGGCCCGGATCAGGCGGGCTCCATCGAGCCCGGGGAGCTGGCGGAGCTGGTGCGCGGGGTGCGCGCCGTGCGGGCCGCCTCCGGGCGGGCGAAGGAGGTCCTCCCCGGGGAGGCCCCGGTGCGGCGCATGGCGGCGGAGAGCGTGGTGACGCTGCGGGCGATCCGCGCTGGCTGCCCCATCCGGCCCGAGGACGTGTGGGTCAAGCGCCCCGGCACCGGCATCCCCGCCCGCCGGCTGGAGGAGGTGGTGGGCCGGGTGGCCCGCAAGGACCTGCAGCCGGACGTCCTCGTCGCCTGGGAGGACCTGGCGTGAGCTGAGCTCGCGGGGCGCCTCCGCTGCCGCTTGAGCCCTCCCCCACGCCCTGCTACGCTCTGGGGCCCACCC
>JACQVX010000153.1 GCA_016209495.1 Planctomycetota bacterium | reverse complement strand
GCCCCCGCCCCCGCCCGCGCCCCCGCCCGCGCCCCCGGGCACGGGCGAATACCGGGTGCAGCCGGGAGACCTCCTCGAGATCCGGGTCTTCGGCCACAGGGACCTGTCCACGGAGGTCCGGGTGGGACCGGACGGCTTCGCCTTCCTCGAGCTGGTGGGCATGGTGGAGGCGGCAGGCCACGGCCTGAACGCCCTAGCCGGGGAGCTGGAGCTGCGCTACGGGACCTACCTCAGAGACCCCGCGGTGCAGGTACGTCTCAGGGAGGCCGCCCGGCCGTCCGTCATGGTGGTGGGCCGGCTTCCCAGGTCCGGGCGTCGCGAGCTGGTGGGGCGGGGGACCGTCCTCGAGGTCCTCACGGATGCCGGCTGGACGCCCGGCGGCCCCGCCCAGAGGGTCAGCGTCCTCCGCGGCGAGCGCGTGGTCGGGATCGACCTCAGGGCCCTGGTGGAGGGGCCGGACCCCTCCCTCAACCTTCCCCTGGCCGGCGGAGACCTGGTCCTCGTCCAGGAGGAGCCCCCCGTCCAGGTCCTGGGGGCCGTGGGCCGGCCGGGCGTGGTGGCCATCGCCGTGCCGGTGGTCCCCGTGCGGCAGGCGGTGATGCTGGCCGGCGGGCTGGGCCCCGCGGCGGACCCGCGGGGGGCGCGGCTCATCCGCGCCGACGGCACCGAGGAGGCGCTGGACCTGAACCGGGTGCTCCTGGACCGCGGCGGGGCGCTCGCCGGGGCCCTCTTCCCGCGGCTCTCGCCGGGCGACGCCCTCTACGTCCCGGCCAGCGCCGAGCAGCGGGTCTACGTCCTGGGTATGGTGGGCAGCCCGGGACTCTACCGGCAGCGGGAGCCGTGGACCGTCTCCCAGGCCCTCGCCTTCGGGCGCCTGCCCACCTTCGGGGCCGTGCTCTCCGAGGTGAAGGTGGTCCGCGACTTCCCCGGCGACCCGACGGTCTACAGCGTGGACGTGGACCGCCTGCTGTTCCGCGGCGACATGAGCCAGAACTTCCCGCTGGAGGACGGGGACGTGGTCTTCGTCCCGGAGAGCACCAGCTCAGACGTCCTCGAGTTCCTCACCAAGGCCCTGCAGCCCTTCTCCCAGGGGATCACGACCGCCTCCTCCGTGAAGGACTTCAACGACTAGGCCGTCATGAACGACCCGCGGGATGAGCCGGTGGTCCGCACGCTGGTGCGGGTGTGCTACAGGCGCCGGCTCCCCGTCCTCCTGGTCCTTGTGGCGGTGGTGGCCCTGGGCCTGGCGGGCTGGGGGCTCCGGGAGCGGGAGTATGCCGCCTCCTTCGAGTTCCGCTACCTCGACGTCACGCCCGTGGAGCGCCTGCGGAACCTGGTGGCCCAGGGGGTGGTCACGGCCGGCGAGGGGGTGGACGAGCAGGCCCTCATCCTGCGCTCCAGCCGCGTCGTGAAGCAGGCCCTGGCGGTCTCGGAGGTCGTGGGGGCCGGCATGGCCCCGGAGGAGGTGGAGGCCCGGGTGGCCGAGTGGCAAGGCCGCATACGGGTGGCGAGGGACGGGAGGGTCTTCGCCGTGGCGGTGAACCACCTGGACGGGGCGCAGGCCCTGAGGGTGGCCACCGCCCTCATGCGCGCCTACCAGGCCCACGAGCTGGACGAGAAACGTCAGGCGGATCGGGACCAGCAGGCCTTCATCGTCAAGCAGCTCGCTCAGGTCCAGGCCGAGATGGCGGCCCACAAGGCGACCCTGGACCTCTTCGTCGACAGGGACGCCCTCGCCTCGAGCCGCCGCGAGGTCTCCTCCGCGGCCCAGGTCCTGGTGGACAGGTTCGAGGAGGCCCTGGACGCCCTGCGCCACGAACTGGACCGCCTGAGGGCCCTCTACCAGGAGGCGCACCCGGAGGTGCGCTCCACCCGCGCGCGCCTGGACGCCCTGGAGGCCATCGCCTCCGAGTCCGACCCTGGCGCGGTGGCCACTCGGCGGACGGAGGCCCGGACCCCGGAGGAGGTGGCCTGGTGCCAGGATCGGGCCGCGCTCCTGGACCTGCGGCTGACCGGGGGACTGCTGGACGGCGAACTGGCCGCCTTCGACCTACGGATGCAGGTGGAGCGTGGGCTCAAGGGCGACAAGGCCTGGTACCAGAGGGAACTGGCCCTGGCGGAGGAGCAGTACGGGGTCCTCCGGAGGCGCCTGGCCCAGATCGAGCTGGCCATGGCCGGCGTCGAGTCCAACGTGGAGATCCTGAGGGAGCCGGACGTCCCCCGGCTCCTCTCGGGCCGGGGGTTCTGGGAGGTCCTCTGGCTGCTCCTGGTCCTGGGTGCCACGCTCGGCGTGGGGGCGGGCTACCTGCTGGAGCATCTGGACACCACCCTGGAGACCCGGGAGGACGTGGAGTCGCTCACGGGTCTCAAGGTCCTCGCCCAGATCCCGCGGCTGGCACCCCCGCCGGACCGGCCTCGGCCGGCCGGCGCCCTGGCGGAGTCCCCGGTCCTCTGCGATGTGCGGGGGCTGACCCACTCCGCCGACGCGTTCCGGATCCTCCTCACGGGCCTCCGGAACCGGCTGGGGGAGCGTCCCCACGTGGCGGTGCTGGTGACCTCTCCGGGGCCCCGGGAGGGGAAGACCACGACCACGTCCAACCTGGCCCTCACCGCCGCGGAGATGGGCCTCGTCACCCTGGCCCTGTCCTGCGACCTCCGGCGGCCGGGGATAGGGGCCGCCTTTGGCCTGGGGGAGGCCCCCGGCGTGAGCGAGATCCTCGCCGGCCAGTCCGCCTGGCGGGAGGCGCTGAGGGCGGGACCGGTCCCGCGGCTCACCCTCCTCGGCGAGGGCCGTAGCACCATGGATTCCAGCGCCCTCATCTCGGGCCCCGCCATGTCCCAGCTCCTGGCCGAGACCCGCGCCGAGTTCGACCTGGTCCTCATCGACAGCCCCCCCGCGGAGATGGTCACCGACGCCCTCCTGCTCGCCCCCAAGGTGGACGGGGTCCTCCTGGTCTATGGCGCGGGGGTCACGGACAAGCAGGCCATGCGCCAGTCCACGGGGATGCTCGCAGACTGCGGGGCCACCCTCCTGGGGGTGGTCATGAACCACAAGGAGTCGGGTTACCCCGGGCGGCGCTATGGCTACGGATACTACGGATACGGATACGGATACGGTCAGCGACGCGGCGGGCCGGCCGCCGGTCCGGACGCGCCCGCGCCCATCGAGGGCGCCCCCCCCGGGGTGGAGCCGCCTCGGGGATAGGGTCCCTCGATTCCCTGTGGGGCGTGATCGCGGGCGTGGGCGTGGGCGTGGGCGTGGGCGTGGGCGTGGGCCACCCAGGGCTCAGCGCTCCGGCAGCTCCACCGCCCCCCGGATGCGCAAGGCGGGTCGCAGGCTCAGGTCCTCGGCCCGCGGCGGGTCCAGGGCCAGGCCGGAGGGGTCGAAGCAGAGCTCCACCACCGGTCGCGTGAGGTCCCGCGGGTGGGCGGCCACCACGCGCCCCACCGGACCGTCCTCCAGCTCCACCCAGGAGCCCACGGGATACAGGGAGAGGGCGCGGGCCAGCTCGTGGGCCCACCGGGCGTCCAGGCCCCCATCGTCGCCCTTCATGACCACACCCTGCATGGCCAGCCGCGGCGGGAACCGCAGCCGCACGTCCCTGGGCGAGCACAGGCCCTCATAGGCCTCCACCACGCGGAGGGCCGCCAGGGCGCCCCGGTGGTGGGCGCGGAGGTGCAGCCAGGAGCGGTCGTGGTGGGCCACGAGCGCCGAGAGCGCCAGGAAACGGGCCTCTCCCTCCGCAAGGCCCGCGCGCATGGCGAGCCAGCACGCCAGCTTGGCCTCCGTCAGCCGCCGGAGCGGGGCGTGGTTGCGGCAGGGGTGCCGTCCGGTGAGGTAGGCGGCCCGGTAGCCCTCGGCCGCGAGCCGCGCGTGGAGTTGCTCCACCACGGGGGCCAGCCCCGCGGTATCCACGGGCTCGTTGCGCAAGAGCGGACGGAAGGCCTCCTTGTGGGCCTCCAGCAGCTCCTCCTCGTGGACCCGCTCGCCCATGGCCAGGCGGCGCAGCTCCTCGGGAGGCATGCGGGAGCCGTCCGACCGGCGGACGTGGACCAGGCGGGCGTCGCCCCCGGGGCGGGCGCGCAGGAGGGACAGGTTCTCGCGGACCCCTTCGAGCATGGCCTGGAAGGCCCCGCGGTCCCGGCCGAAGTCGGCCCCCTCGGCCTCCGCGGGGGCAGGCCCCCGGGCCGCGTGGCCCAGGGCCTCCAGGGCCCCGTCCGCCGCCCCCAGGCCGTACCGCGCGCCCGCGTCCTCGCCCGGGGCCTCCGTCGCGCCGTCGCCGCACAGGGTCTCCGAGAGCGCCTCCTGTAGCCGGCCCTCCACGCCCCCGGCCCGTCCCACCCGGGGGCCGCTGGCCGCGTGGACCCGGGACAGGGCCTCCTCGACTCGCCCCAGGTGCGCCTCCCGGGTGTCCGCGCCCGCGCCCTGGCGCAGGAGGTCGCCCGTGGAAGCGGCCAGCTCCCTCAGGGACTCCGTCGCGTCCGCGTGGGCCTCCGCCAGCCGGGCCAGGCCCTCCGCGAGGGCGGCGAGCTGCGGGGACATCCCGGAGAGGCGTCCCTCCAGGGCCGAGCGGCGCACCTCCGAGGTGGCGAGCCGCGACTCCAGGTCGAGGCGCTCCGCCGCGGCCGCCTCGGCCCCTTCCTGGAGCACCCGCAGGGCCTCCTCCGAGCGCGTCCGCTCCCCCTCGAGATCCAGCACCCGCCTGCCCAGCTCCTGGTTCCGGTCGAAGACCGCGTTCCGTTCCCGGGTGAGGTCCGTGAGCCTGCGCCCCATGGCCTCCAGCTCCGAGCGGATCTCCGCCGCCTCCCGCGAGGCCGCCTTGCCCCCCGGCCGGGCACGCCGCCCCGAGGGGGCGGCCTTCCCCAGGACGCGGGCCTCCAGGGTCCGTAGCTGGGCCCGGAGATCCCGCAGGTCGTCGGGGGACGCCCCCGCCGTCGCCTCCGCCTCCTCCCGGGCGGGCGTCACCGTGGGCAGGGAGGGGGCCGTGGCGAGGGCGACCGTCGGCGTCGGCGTGGGCGCCGCGGCGGACCGGTCTGGGGCCCCCAGGGAGGCCATGGCCTCGGCCTCGTCCCGGTGGACCGGGTAGGCGATGGGACGGTCCGCCAGGAGTCGGGCCAGGGGGGCGGAGGGGGAGTGGAGGCGGACCTCCTGCCGCAGGTTCCTCTGCACCTCGCGGTAGAGCTGTTCCAGGCCGAAGAGGCCCGCGGTGCTCACCTGGGAGAGGTGGGACAGGTCCACCAGGACGCGCCTCGGTCCCCCCCTGGAGCGCGCCACCAGCGCGCTGAAGGGCCGGAGGTAGGCCTTGAACTCGGTGCACGGGCCCTCGAGCCTCGCCACGAGGACGTCCTGACGGTCATGGATCTCCACCTGCATCGCGACGGCGATTCTACGGGCCGGGGCGTGGCGAGTTCCAGGGGTGGCCGGATCCGCGGCATGGGGTGGGGATTCTCGCCTTCCCGCCGCGGCCGCGGCGCCGCAAGTCCCGGCTACCTCGGCCCTGGCAGCCCCGGGGGGCTTGGTATACGATTCCGCTCCGCCATGACCGTGCGGTCCGCCAAAGCCGCCCAGACCACGCGGGAGGAGGCCCGCCGGACCGAGGCCTTCTTCGTGGAGGGCTTCGCCCGGAAGCTCGCCCGGCTCGGTGCCGTCGTCCACCCGGAGGACGGCCGCTCCTACCCCTGTCCCCCGGAGGGGCCGCGGCGGGGCAAGCACCTGGAGAGGGTCGTTGCGGCCATGGACGCCTGCCGGGTCCACGAGCGAGAGGTGGTGGACGAGATGCCCCTGGACCTGTGCGCCTCGGCCGCCCTCTCGTCCCGCGGCTTCCTGGGCGGCCGCGGCGAGACGCGGGTCCGTGTGGCGGCCTTCGCCCTGAGCCCCATGGAGGCCCTCGTCGGGGGAGAGGAGCCGCCCCGCGCGGACCGCGCCGGCCTGGACCGCGTCCTGCGGGAGGCGGTGGGTCCCCGGGAGGTCTTCCATTACCTGGGGGTCCTGGCCACGGCCGGGTGGGAGGCCTCCCTGGCCCAGGGGCCGCCCACCGGGGAGCACTGGCTCGTGGCCCTGGTGGAGCCCGCCGGGGGTACCCGTTTCCGGGTGCACACCAGCGGGGAGGCTCGGTGGGGCGGCATGGCCGAGGTGTTCGACCCGGAGTCGGATGGCGAGCGCCGTGGGCGGGCCCGCGCCCACCTGGCGTCCCACAGGGACCTGGAGCTCAGGGGCGGCCACGTCCTCCTCGCCGACGCCGCGGAGGCCCTGGGTCTGGACGAGGCCCAGGTCCTGGAGGCGGCCCGCGACCTGGCGCGGGAGGAGCGGGAGCTGGAGGTGCTGGAGGTGGCGGGCCGCACCATCATCAAGAGGCGGCGCGTCTGAGGGCCGCCGGGGCAGGAGCCTGGTCATGAACCTGATGGATCGCCTGCGCGGACTCTTCTCCCGGAGGACCTTGCCGGACGACACCCGCGCCCTCTTCCAGGAGGCGCACAGCACCCGGGAGGTCCTCAAGGGGCTGGACGACCTCCTCACCCGCAACGAGCTGGAGCACGGCGTGGTCAACAAGGAGATCGCCGCCCTGGAGGCCAGGGAACAGGCGGAGATCGCCCGGGTGCGCGCCGGGGACCTCCCGCCCCGGCAGAAGCGCAACGCCCTCCTGGCCATTCAACGCCTTCGCAAGCAGATGGACAACCTGGAGAACCGGCTGGCCATCTACGACAAGAACATGAACCTCCATATCAACCTCATCGGCAAGATCCAGGACATGGAGGCCATGCAGCTCAAGGGGGTCGACGAGCAGGACATCGACCGTGTCGTCGAGGACTTCGAGGAGCACTTCGAGTCCTGGATGAACTCGGTCACCGCCGGGGAGGCCGCCACCGAGGCCGCCTCCCGGGCCGTGGCCCAGGACGAGGCCGAGATCGCGCGGCTGGAGCGGGAGGTGGTGGGCGACCTGGAGCGCGGGCGGATCGAGCGGAAGCGCTCGACGGATGCCCTGGAGGCGGAGGTCCTGGGCGAGCCGGCGGGCGGCGCGGGGTCCGGCCAGAGGCAGGACCTCGAGGCCGAATAGGAGAGACGAGCCGTGGGGATCATCAAGCGACTGTTCTCCAAGGACGAGCTGGACCTCACCGACCTGAAGGTCCAGCTCAAGGGCATCGACCGCGAGCGCCGGCAGAAGCAGATCGAGATGCGCAAGCTGGACGCGCGGAAGGCCTCGGTCATCGACCGGATCAAGCGGGCCCGGAAGGGCGGCAACAACCTGGAGGTGGACTACCTCTGGGAGGACCTGAACCAGGTCAAGGTGGACGCGGCCTTCCTGAGCCGGGAGGCCCGCATCGCCAACCGCCAGGGCATCCTCCTGAAGCGGGTCGTCCGCGTGGTCGAGCGCAAGCAGCGGGACAGGGACAAGAACGGCCTCCGCTCCCTGGTGGACCGGATCCGCACCAGCGGCATCGAGGAC
This sequence comes from Planctomycetota bacterium, assembly GCA_016209495.1. Classification (GTDB taxonomy): domain Bacteria; phylum Planctomycetota; class JACQVX01; order JACQVX01; family JACQVX01; genus JACQVX01. Next base: position 2,267 of record JACQVX010000153.1, on the reverse strand, counting down.
CTGCTCCTCCGGCAGGACGTGGCGGACCAGCAGTACCTGGACGAGCTGAACGTCCTGCTGGGGGACCTGGGCATGGAGCCCGGCGAGGAGGAGGTGGCCGAGGACGAGCCGGAGAAGGCCCGGTTCCTCGCGGCCATCGACGAGATCAACCAGGCGGAGGAGGCCGGGGAGTTCGACAAGGCCCTGGAGCGGGAGACGGACCTGAAGGGCCAGATCGGCGAGGCCGACGGGGACGCCCTCCAGAAGGAGATGGACGAGCTGGACGGCGAGGGGCCGGGGAAGGGGAAGTAGCGTGAGCACCGACCTGGTCCCGGAGCTGACGCGGTCGCTGCGCAGCACCCTGGAGAAGGCCGACCGCCTCCAGAAGGGCGGCGACCCCCTGGGCGCCGCCGGGGCCTACGAGGCCGCGTCCCGGCTCATGTTCCGCCTGGCGGAGTCGGCCCCGGTCCGGGAACAGGAGGTGGAGAAGAAGCGGCGGGCCCTCCGCTACCGGGAATACGCCCGGCGCCTGCGGGGGGGCGGCGAGCCGGCCCTGGAGCGCGAGGGGAACGGGGCCGGGGGCCGGGAGGGCGCCGCGGACGGCCATGCCGCCGAGGCGAGCGGCGGCCGTTCGGAGGAGCTACGGGGCGCGGTCTCCCAGATGATCCACGCCTCCACCGTCGAGTGGGACCGCATCGGCGGTCTGGAGGCGACCAAGGACGAGATCAAGTTCGCCCTGGGCCTCACGCTGGCGCGCCCGCCGGAGGGGGTGCGCCTGGTCCCCTGGCGGAACATCCTCTTCTACGGCCCACCGGGGACGGGCAAGACCCTGCTGGCGGCGGCCACCTCCAATGCCCTGCGCCTCTCCGAGGCGGACCGGGCGGTCTTCTTCAACGTCAAGGTCTCCGGGGTCATGTCCAAGTACTTCGGCGAATCCTCCCGCCTGGTGAGCGAGCTCTACGGCATGGCCCGCGACGCCTCCCCCTCGGTGGTCTTCCTGGACGAGTTCGAGTCCCTCTGCCCCACCCGCGAGGAGGAGCAGAGCGGCGCGGAGCGGCGGATCCTCTCCACCATCCTGGCCGAGCTGGACGGCCTGGCGGAGAAGGGCCGCGACGACGTCTACGTCCTCACCATCGCCGCCACGAACCGGCCCTGGGACATCGATGGGGCGGTCCTCTCGCGCTTCGAGAAGAAGGTCCTCATCCCGCTGCCGGACGATGCGGCGCGGGGGGCCATCCTGAGGATCCACCTGGAGGGCCAGGGCTACCGGGCGGAGGTCCCGCTGGCGGAGCTGGTGGACCGCACCCGCGGCTGCAGCGGGCGCGAGCTGGAGCGCTTCTGCAAGGAGGCCGTCTCCCACATGGTGGCGGACCTGAACCGCGACCTGCCCCAGGTAGTGGACCGGGGGCTGGACGCGGTGAGGGGCTACCGGATCCGCGTGCGCTCGCTCGTCCGCCCGGACTTCGACGCGGCGGCGGCGCGCCTCAGGCCCCAGACCAGCCCGGAGGAGATGCGCCGGTTCCTGGAGTGGAAGGAGGACACGGAACGCTGATGGGCCTGTTCAAGAGCGAGGAGGAGCGCCGCATCGAGCGGGACCTGGAGATCAAGAAGGGGGTCGCCGCCGTCAAGAGGACCATCCGGGAACTGGAGCGCAACGAGAAGGACTACATCGAGAAGGCGAAGAGGGCCCGGCAGCTCGGCTCCTCGGGCCAGGTGGACTTCCTGAAGAAGACCATCCGCAAGACCGCGGGCCAGCGGCTCCTCCTGGAGCGCCAGCTCCTCGCCATCGAGACCGCGGCCCAGCTCAAGAACCAGGCGGAGACCTACGGCCAGTTCGCCCGCTCCATGAACGCCGTCTCCCGGTCCATCGCCGAGGTCTTCGGCGACACGGACATGGCGCGGACCCAGAAGGATTTCGAGCGCGCCATGGCCCAGGCCCAGACCATGGAGCAGCGCATGGACCTGTTCCTCGACCTCTCGGCCCAGTCCATGTTCAGCGGCCAGACCGACGCCGCCGCCGAGGACCTGGTGAGCGAGGCGGACATCGACCGGCTCCTGGAGGACAAGGTGGTCCACGAGGAGGGGGACGACCTGGACCGGGAAATCGACGCGGGCCTGGACGAGATCCGGCGGGAGCTGGGGAGGGAGCAGGGGGCGTGAGCGGCACGCCCACGCCCACGCCCACGCCCACGCCCACGGCCACGGCCACGGCCACGGCCACGGCCACGGCCACGGCCACGGCCACGGCCACGGCCACGGCCACGGCCACGGCCACGGCCACGGCCACG
>JACQVX010000141.1 GCA_016209495.1 Planctomycetota bacterium | reverse complement strand
GCCGCCCCGGCCCCCGTGGCCGTGGCCCCCGCCTCCGCCATGCCGGGGCAGGAGCTGCAGCTCCATGTCGGCGGGGGGCTGGACCCCGTGCTCACCCGCCACACCGTCCTCGTCGACGGCGTGGCGGCCCCCCTGAACACGGTGTATGGCGGCGGCCCCCTCGGCTACGACCCCGCCACGGGCTCCGGCATGATCCGGTTCACGGTCCCCGCCTCCCTGGTGGCAGGCCGCACCGTGAACCTCACCATCGCCGCCGGCGGCGCCGCCTCCGCGCCGGTCTCCCTGGCGCTCGTGGCCGCTCCCGAGCTCATCTCCTTGTCCCCGACCTCCGCGCAGCCCGGGGATACGCTGGAGATCCAGTGTCGGGGCGCTGAGATCTTCCAGCTCCACCAGGTGAAGGGGATCTTCGCCGGGACCGCCGGCCCCCTCACCGTGCAGGCCACCGGCGGCGGGGCCAGCGCCGGAGACCCCATCACGACGGTTCGGGTCTCCGTCCCCCGGGGTGCGATCTCGGGACCGCTCGCCGTGGAGTCCCTGGGGGTGCGCTCGGCGAACACCCTGAATCTGACCGTGCCCGGGAGCGCCCCGAGCGCCCCGGCGCCGGCCTGGGGTCCCGCCGCGGCGCCCGGGACCGTGCTGCAGCTCCAGCAGGGTCCGAACCGTGTCACCTGGCAGGGGCCGACAGGTGCCGACGTCGCCGCCGCAACCGCCCCCATCCAGGGCGTCCTCCAGAGCGTCTGGCGCTTCGACCCGGGGACCGGGCTCTGGGGCGATGTCTACTTCCCGGGCGCTCCTGCCCTGGCCGGCATCAGCCCACTGACGACGCTGGCGAACGGCGATTCGCTGGCGGTCACGGTCTCGGCGGCGGTGGCCTGGAGGGTCCCTTGAGGGGGGACCGGACATGCCGGCGCGGCAGAATTCGCTGAACCCAGGTGGGTGGACCCCCGTAATGGCCCGGGAGGGGTGTAGCCTGTCTGAGCGGGTGCGAATCCGACCGGCCTTGTGGAGGTTCGCCCCGGTCCTCCTGGCGGGCCTTTGGCCCCTCCATACCCTGGCGGACGGCTGCAAGTTCCCGACGAAGGCCTATCCGAAGCTGCCGGCCATCCCGGTGCAGTCCGCCCTGCTCACCTGGCGGGACGGGGTGGAGACGCTGGTGATCCGCTCCTCGCTCGATGGACCGGGCGAGGAATTCGGGTGGGTAGTGCCCGTCCCGGCCACGCCGACTCGCATCGAGCAGGCCTCGCCTGGCCTCCTCCAGACCCTGACCATGGGTCTGGGTCCGGAGATCGTCCACGACAGGCTCCCCGGGACCGTCGAGGCCATCTCTATGCTCGCCCGCCTGTCGGCCCTGATCACCGGCGTGTGGGTGCTCATGGTCCTCCGGATGGCGCCAGGGACGCGCCGGCAGACCGTGTTCTCGGTGATACTCATGGAGCGCACCACGCTCTACTTCCTTCTGTGCCTGATCGCCGGCGCTCTGCTGAATCCCTCCACCTTGTCGCTGGGCGGGGGTTCGAAGGGGCTCTCCACCGTGTCGGCGGGCGTGGCCGTGGAGGCCGAGATGGAGGTAGGGAGCTACGGCATGTCGGTCCTGCGCGCGGAGACGCCGCAAGACCTGGACGCCTGGCTGGAGTCCGGAGGTCTCCGCACGCTGCCCCCCGAGGGCGTCCCGGTGGTGGCGGACTACATTCGCCGGGACTGGCGTTTCGTGGCGGCGAGGCTGCGCCGCACCGGCGAGGGCCTGGCGCGGCCGCACCCCATCGCCCTCTCCTTTCCCTGCGACCCACCGGTCTATCCCATGCGGCTCACGGCCCTGGCCCACTCGCCCCTGGACCTTGACCTCTTCGTCGCGGGGGAGCGGCAGGCTACGGCCCCGGGGCTCACCACCGCCTACGTGGACAGGTTTGGCCAGGGAGAAAGGGACTCGGTCATCTTCACGCAGAGCCCCGACCGGTACTTCACCACCAGGACCGTCTACCGCGGCCAGACCTTCCACTACGATCTCGGCCACCTGGAGGCCATGCGCCTCCTCTGGGACGGTTGCGTCCTCACGCGCCTCTCGGGAACCTTCGACCCCGTCTCGGACATGGGCGAGGACCTCGTCCTGGGCTGGACAGAGACCGCGCCGTTCCGGCCGTTGCGATGGACCCCGCGGGGGGCCGGCTCCGCGGGCCAGGCGGCGGCCGCGCTCCTGTGGGCCCTCGCCATCCCCATCCTCTTGCTCGCCCGCTACCCGGTGGGCGGGGACCGGGTGCGGCTGCGGCTCCTGGTGCGCGCCGTCCTCCCCGCCCTGGGCCTCGCCAGCGTGGGCGGCGGGCTCACCTATCTGGCGCTGCCGAAGGTGGCCGTGACGGAGGGGCATCCGGTGCAGGTATACGCACTCAGCGACCAGGTCGGCCGCGAGGCCCGCGCCATGCTGGAGGAGGAGACGCTCACCGACGCCCCCACGGTCCACGCGCTGACCGCGAGGCTCATCGAGCGCGTCTCCGCGACGAACCCCCACAATCCCTACACCGGGGCCGCCCTGGCGGCGGGGGATGGCCCGGGGGATATCCAGTTCCTGGAAACGGAGGGCGGACTCGAGCTGCGCCTACACACGCTGGAGGGGCCCCCGCATTCCGGCATCCTCCTGGAACACCCCTTCTATCTCGATGCCCTGGATCTCGACCGCATGCGCCAGGGGTGGGGCCGTTCGATGGCCAATCGCTCCGTCGAGGGCAATCCGCTCTCCGTCGCGGGGACGGTCTTCTCGCGGGGCATCGGGACCCACGCGGTGAGCGAACTGGCCATCGAGCTGCACGGTGCCGGCCTGGAGTTCCTTGCCATGGTCGGCCTCGGCGAGGAGCGGACCCGCCCCTCGGCAGGCTCTGTCGTCTTCCAGGTCTACGTGGACGGGCGTTCCGCATGGAGGAGCGGCGTGATGCGCCACGACACCCCGCCCGCGGAGGTACGCGTCCCCCTGGAGGGGGCTCGAAGCCTGCGCCTGATGGTCGAGGACGGGGGCGACGGCATCGGCTGGGACCACGCCGTCTGGGGGTTGGCGCGAGTCGTCCATGCGCCGGGGAGATGGGGTCGGCCGGTCGCCGTGGCCCCACGGTGACTGCCCATTGGCTCCATTGCGTCCGTGCCCCCGCCGGTCCGCCGGCCGGGCGGGCGGCCGGGCGGATTGACTCCCGCCGGGGCCCTGGCTACCATGGGCCGCCTCGCGGCGCCGAGCTCGCCGGCCGGCCGCCAGGGAGGCGCGATGGCGAAGAAGAAGGCCCCCGAGAACCCGCTCGGCTTCGAGGCCCCCATCGAGGAACTGGAGAAGAAGATCCAGGAGCTGGAGGCCTTCGCGGCCTCCACGGAGATGGACCTGACGGCGCAGATAGCGCAGCTCAAGGTCCGATGCACGGAGCTGAAGCGGGACATCTACGGCGGCCTCTCCCCCTGGCAGCGGGTCCAGATCGCCCGCCACCCGAACCGCCCGGCCACGACGGACTACGCGGCCGCCCTCTTCGACGACTGCCTGGAGCTCCACGGAGACCGGGCCTACGCGGACGATCGGGCCATCCTCACGGCCCTGGCCCGACTGGACTCCCGCCGGGTCCTACTGGTGGGGCACCGGAAGGGGAAGACCACCAAGGAGCGCCTCTCCTGCAACTTCGGCAGCGCCCACCCAGAGGGATACCGGAAGGCCCTCCTCAAGATGCAGTTCGCCGCGAAGTACGGCCTGCCGGTCATCACCCTCATCAACACCCCCGGCGCCTATCCGGGGATCGGGGCCGAGGAGCGGGGGCAGGCCCAGGTCATCGCCCGGAACCTGATGGAGATGGCCCGGCTCCCCGTCCCCGTGGTGAGCGTGGTCATCGGCGAGGGCGGCTCGGGCGGGGCCCTGGGCATCGGCGTGGGCGATCGCATCCTGATGCTAGAGAACGCCTACTACTCGGTCATCAGCCCGGAGGGGTGCTCCGCCATCCTCTGGAAGACCGGCGAGATGACCGAGGAGGCCGCCCGGATCCTGAAGCTGACCGCGCGGGACCTCCGGGGGCTGGGCGTCATCGACGAGGTGGTCCCTGAGCCCCTGGGGGGCGCCCACCGGGACCCGGCGGAGGCGGTGCGGCTCCTGAAGGCGGCCTTGCTGCGCAACCTGGACGACCTGGGTCGCATGGGCCGGGACGAGCTCCTCGCCTCGCGCTATGAGAAGTTCCGCCGGATCGGGCGTTTCGTCGAGGAGCCCATCCCGGAGGCCCCCGCCGCGAGCCCGGAGCCGGAGGGCGCCCACCCCCAGCCCGCCATCGCACGGTCCTGAGGGCCTCGGCGCAGCCCCCGCGATGTCACCCCTGAGGCTCGTGACCCACCCCCTGGCCCACCGTGGAGGCCTGGCGGGCGCCTCGCGCGCCGCCCTGGGGGCCGGCCTGGCCCTCCTGCGCCAGGTCGCGCGGGCGCGTGGGTGGGCCTACGACGCGGGACTCCTGGCGGTCGAGCGGCTCCCGGTCCCGGTCCTGAGCGTCGGCAACCTGAGCCTGGGCGGCACCGGGAAGACGCCCCTGGTGGAGGAATTGACGAGACGCTGCCTGGCGCGGGGGCACCGGCCCGGGGTCGCGAGCCGCGGCTACGGCGGCGGGGACGAGGTGCGCGTCCTCGCCCGGAACCTCCCCGGGGTCCCCCAGGAGGCGGAGCCGGACCGGAGGGCCGCCGCGCGGCGGCTGATGGAGGTCCACGGCTGCGACGTGGTCATCCTGGACGATGGCTTCCAGCACCGCCGCCTGGCGCGGGACCTGGACCTCTGCGTCGTAGACGCCACCGACCCCTTCGGGCTGAGGACCTGCCCCGTCGGCGGCCTCCTCCGGGAGCCCGCGGCGGCCCTGGCCAGGGCGGACCTCCTCGCGGTCTCGCGGGTGGACGCCCTGGACCCCGCGGCCCTCGAGGCCCTGGAGGCGAGCCTGGCCGCCCTGACCGCGGCTCCCCGGGTCCGGCTCCGCACCGAGGTGGCGGGGGTGTCGGACCTGGCGGGCGAGGACCTGGGCGGGGTGGAGTGGCTGGAGGGCCGCGCCGTGGCCGCCTTCTGCGGCCTCGGCTCCCCGGAGGTCTTCCGGCGCACCCTGGAGGCCTCCGGGGCGCGGGTGGAGGCCTTCCACGCCTTCCCCGACCACCACCCCTACGACGGCCGGGACCTGGAGGCCCTGAGGGCGTGGGGACCGGGCCTGGCCCGGGTGACGACCCAGAAGGACGCGGTCAAGCTGG
>JACQVX010000148.1 GCA_016209495.1 Planctomycetota bacterium | reverse complement strand
CTCGCCCTGGAAGATGGCGTAGCGGGTCGTGTACTCGGGCCCGGAGAGGATGAGCTGCTTGGCCAGGCGCCGCCTCAGGTTCACGACGATGGGCCCCTGGAGGTTGGCGGTCATCTGCCGGGGGTCCTTGCGGACGACGAGGATCACCACCACGGCCCCGTCGGCGATGTCCTCGATCTCGATGGACGCCAGCTCGTCCTGGTGGACCTTCACCTCGTAGTCGGGCTTGAAGAGGAGGGGGTCGCAGACGACGAAGGCCAGGTTGGGGACCTGGACCGCCTGCATCCACCGGAAGGGACCTCCCCCCGGGTGATCGATGAAGACATACTGGTGCACGTCGCCGAAGCCCACCAGGCCGGAGGGGAAGGTGACCACCTCCGACTCGGGGACCTCGAGGCTGCCGAAGCGCGTCGTCTCTATCTTCATGGTTGGGCTCCGTCCCTCACCTCAGGAAGTCCAGCAAGGAGAGCTGGAGGATGTTCGCCGCCGCCCCCAGGGCCGACTGGAAGACGCTCTGCTGGTCCTGCAGCTCCACGATCTCCTTGGCCAGGTCCACCCCGCGCACCTCCGTGGCGAGCCGATCCGCCGCCTCCAGGTCCCCCTCCAGGAGGTTGCGGGAGAGGTCCACACGGGCCGCCCTCCCCCCCACCTCGGCCTGGTGCTGGCCCACCCGCCGATCGGCCGCCTCGATGCGATCCAGGGCGAGCAGGACCAGGGTCTCGTCGTTCGTCTCCAGTCCCTCCCGCAGCCGGAGGAGCGCCGTGAAGAGGCCCTCCCCCTCCACCCCGCCCCAGATCGCCTCCTGGGTCGCGTCGGGCCTGGTCTGGAAGAGGAGGTTCCTCCCCGAGGCAACGAGGGGGGGAATGATGGCCGGGGTGGGGATGGGCGTGCCGTCCGGCACCCGGTTCGAGATCCCCAGGTCCGTCGCGGCGAAGGAGCCGTTGATGTCCACCACGTTCAGGGCCCCCCGTGGGATGGTCGGGGTGCTGTTGTCCGTGATGACGACCTGCGTCCCGTCGGCGGAGAGGGAGGCATCCACGCCCGCGCCCGGGGCCGCGCCCGCCGGGTCCGCCCGGTTCATGAGGTCCACCACGTCCTGGAGGGTCGTGGCCCCGGAGAGGTCCACCTCGAAGGAGACCCCGTCCCTGCGGGTGATGCGGAGGTCGTTCCCCTGGACCCGGTTCACGCCCTTGCCGCGGTTGAGGTCGGCAAGCAGGACGCGCCCCAGAGGGGTGAAGAGGCCCAGGTCCGTGGCGGTCCCGAGCTGGGTGTAGGTCGGCCCAGGGTCGTTGGCGTTCAGGACCATGAGGCGGGCCCCGTGGAGCCGGCTCGTGACCTCGACTCCCTGGCCCGTCGCGCCGACGGCGGCCTCCACCGGGGCCCCGGAGCGGCGGATGGCGTTCAGGAGCCCCTCCACGTCGCTCACCGCCGTCCCGTTCGGTCCGCCGGTGTCCATGTCCACCGTGTAGGTGCTGCTGCCCACCCGGATGAAGAAGTCGGGCCGGGGGAGGGCGGCGAGCTTGAAGGGTTCCAGGGCCGAGAGGGGAGTCCGCGCGGTGAGGATCGGGTCCAGGTCCCTCCCCCGGACCGTGGACGTGGCGTTCCCGGCGACCGCGATGCCCAGGTCCCGGGCGGTGGTCCCGTCGTTCAGGTCGGCGATGCTTGCAAGGACCGGGGCCACCCCCGTGACCGGGTCCGCCACCGTGTCCAGCCGCAGCCGCTTGCCGGCCAGGGGGTCCGCGATGCTGGCGGGCTCGACGGAGGCCACGAAGCGCCCCGTGGCCCCGATGCGGTCGATGACGTCGCCCAGGTCCTTGGCCCCGCGCAGGTCCACGGCGGCCGTGGCCCCGGTCCCGTCCGAGAGCACGATGCGGCCCGGCCGCACCCCCTCCGGGCGCCCCGTCCCCAGGTTGAGCAGCTCCGAGAGGGCCGTGGCCCGGGTCAGGCCCGGGTCCAGGTTCGTGGCGCCCCCCCGCCGCGCCGTGCCGGAACCGAAGGCCTCGGTCCCCGGCAGGTTGGTCGCGATCGAGAGCCCGTCTCCTATGGCGAGCTGGAGCGCGCGGGCGTCCCCGGCGTAGCGCACGTCCGTCGCCTCGGCGCTGTAGGGGATGCCCCGGGTGAGGCTGCCCCCGAAGACCCGCTCGCCGACCGCCTCCGTGTTGGCCAGGTCCAGGGCATTCCGAATGAGCTCTCCCACCTCGGTGGCGGCATTGCGCCGGGTGGCCTCGTTGGCCGTGTCCCCGGCCTCCCGCAGGGCCAGGTCCCGGGCGCGCTGCACCAGGTCCGTGACCTCCGAGAGGGTCGAGTCCGTGATCCCCAGGGCCGTGGAGGCCCGGTCCACGTTCCGCAGGAACTGCGAGGACCGACCCCGGAGGGCCTCCAGGCGGCTCGCCAGGGAGGCGTCCACCGGGTCGTCGCTGGGTCGGTTGATGCGAAGGCCGCTGGAGAGCCGCTCCTGGGCCAGGAGGAGCCGGTCGTTGGCCCGCCGGACGTTGGCCTGGACGATGTCCTGTCGCAGGTTCGAGGTGACGCGCGTGATGGCGGGGGTAGTCATGGCCTATGCACGCCTCACAGGATCCCCAGGAGGCTCTCCAGGAGCCCGTCCACGACGCTCACGTAGCGGGCGGCCGCCTGGAAGGCCCGCTGGTGCTTGACCAGGTCCAGGGCCTCGTCGTCCATGGAGACGCCGGAGATGGACTCCCGCTCGTTCAGGACCTGCTGGGCGAGGACCTCCTGGTTCTCCAGCCTCTGGCGGGCGTCCTGCACGTCGATCCCCAGCCGCCCCACCAGACCCGTGAGGGCCTCCTCCACGGTGGCGGTCCCGCCGGAGGCCACCGCCTGGCCGCGCAGGGCCGCCAGGGCCACGGCGTTCCGGTTGTCGCCGGGGGTGGTGGAGAGGGCGGCGGCCAGGAGCGAGGGGTCCGCCCGCAGGGTGCCGCTCACCGCCATGGTGGAGGCGTCGCGGCCCGAGAAGAAGGTGCCGAGGCCCAGGGCCGCCAGGACGCCGGAGGAGTCCTCCGAGAAGTGCAGCTCGAGGTCGCTGGAGCTGGTGGCGACGCGCAGCCGGTTCGTGGTGGTGATGCTCGCCTCCACCTGTCCGGGGAATGCCAGGGCCACCGCCTGGTTGATGCGGTCCCGCAGGGCGTCCAGGGTCGTGTCCGGCTCGCTGGCGATGCCGTCCACGTCCACCTCGATCCGGAAGGAGTCCACGCGGCCCGTGGCCTTGCTCCGCACGTCGAGGAGGAAGGACCCGTCCTCCACCGCGAAGGGGAGCCCCGCCTCGTCCAGGGGCACGTCGGTGCGCCGCACGGCGTTCTCCGCCAGGAGGTCCGCGTGGCCCTTCTGGCCACGCCCCTGGGTGTGGACCCGGTTGACGGCCTGCATGAAGGAGGTGGCCAGTTCGTTGAGGCCGTCGAGGAAGCGCCGGGTGATGTCGTCGCGGCCCAGGACCATCCCCTCCAGCTCGCCGCCCGGGGTCAGGGTCTTGCGGGCCACGGCGAACTCGATGCGGGAGACCAGGACCCGGTCGTCCGTGACCGGGACGGCGGTGAGGGCGAAGGCCTCGTCCCCGAAGACCAGGTAGTCGTTCCCGGCCAGGACGTTCAGGGCCCCCCGCTCGGTCTCGACGGCGCGTATCCCCGCCAGCTCGGCCAGGTCCTTGGCGAGCTGGTCCCTGCGGTCCCGGAGGTCGTTGGCGGTCCCTCCGTGGATGCCCCCCTCCTCCGAGGCCAGGACCTGGCGGTTGAGGTCCGCGATCTCGGAGGTGATGCGGTTCACCTCGGACACCTTGAGGACGATGGCCTGGTCCTGCTCCTGCCGGAACTGGCGCAGGCGGTCGTCCATGGCGCGGAAGCCCGAGGCCAGGGCCTCGCCCGCCTCCACCACCTGGCGGCGTGCCGCCGCGTCCTCCGGCCGGGCGGCCAAGTCCTCCAGGGCCTCGAAGAAGCGCCCCAGGTTGTCGGACAGGTCCGAATCGGAGAGCTCGTTGACCACGGCCTCCACGCGCTCCAGGGCCCGGCTCTGCTGCCGCAGCGTCCCCAGGTCGCCCCGGGCGTCGCGGATCATGGACTCCAGGGACTCGTCCACCACCCGGCGCACGGCCGTGGCGATCACCCCGGTCCCCACGCTCAGGTCGCCCAGGGCCTGCGGGTTGGTGGTCCTGAGCTCCACCCGCTGGCGCGAGAAGCCCTCGGTGGTGGCGTTGGCGATGTTGTGGCCGATGGTCTGGAGGGCCAGCCCCTGGGCCCGGAGGGCCAGGGCGCCGGTGTTCAGGCTGCTCACGAGGCCGGCCATCAGGCGATCCGGTCCAGGAGGACGCTGCGGGGACGCGGGGGCGAGACCGAGGGGCCGGGGCGGGAGTAGCTGCGGAAGAGGGCCTCCCCGCCGGCGATGGCGCCCAGGACCACCTGCAGGTGGTGGAGGGACTGGGCCGAGAGGAGACGATTGAGCCGGTTGGTCCGGTCCAGGTCCCGGGCAAGGGCCGCCAGGCGCTCCCTGAGGCCGGCGAGGCGCGTCCGCTGCGGTTCCCCGGAGCGGGCCAGGACCCCGCCCAGGGTGAGGTCGGCGCACACCAGGCCCGCGGACTCGCCGAATCGCGCCACGGCCTCCCGCAGGACCGTCTCCACCCGGCGATAGGCCTCGGTGGCCTCCGCCTCACGCCGGGTCCAGGCGGCCACCTCCGGGGTGTCCACGGCGACCATGGCGTCCGACTTCCGACGGCAGGCCGAGAGGAGATCGCGGCCGTGGCCCAGGACGAGCTCCGCCGCCGCCACCACCTCGTCCACGGGGGTCCTCACGGCGTCGTCTCCGGGGGGCGAGTCGCACCGGCCTTGTAGGCCGCGGCGGCCTCCCGCGGCCCGGCCACCCTGGCGAGGCGGCTCACCAGGGCCCGGGCGATGCCCAGGTCCCCCTTGCGGGCGACGGCGTTCGCGTACTGCTCGTCGAGCATCTGCTGGAACACGTCCTGTTCCTGGCCACCCCCGAAGTAGGGGTCCTCCTGGAGGGTCTTTCGCATCTGCCGCACCAGGAGGAAGGCGAAGAAGCCCTCGAAGCGGTCGGCCGCCGCGGCCAGGGCCTCGGCCCTCCCGGGCGCTGCGGCGGTCCCGGCCTCGCGCGCCAGCCGCTCCAGGTCCGCGGCCCGCCGGAGGTGTCTCCCCTCGACGGGGCCCGCGAGCGGGGAGTGGGGCGCGCTGGAGAGGGCGTCCATGGCCGCTCGCCTCACATGACCACGAGCCGGGCGTTCAGCTTCCCGGCCCTGGCGATGACCTGGATCATCTGGATCAGGTCGTCGGGGCCCACCCCCAGGGCGCGGAGGTCGCGCACCAGGTCGGCCAGGAGTGTCCCGTCCACGATGCTGAGCTGCAGGGTGCCGTGGGTGATGGCCACGGGCTGGACCACCACGTCGCCGGTGATGACCACGGTCTTCGTGCGCTGGTTGATCACCACCCGGGCCTCGCTGTCCACCACCGTCACGGGAATCTGCTCCACCTTGGCGATGAATTCCGTCAGGCGGAAGTCGTCCCGGTAGTAGGGCGGGACCTTCACCATCACGGTCCCGGCGTCCTTGGGCAGGGCCAGGACCCCCTCGTCCTCCCATTCGTCGCCCACGGGGCCCCCCAGGCCCACCAGGCGCCTGCGGTCCCGGTTGATGGCCTCCGACACCTGCACGGCGGTGGTGAAGTCCGGCTGCTCCAGCACCAGGTAGACGTAGTCGTCCTCCCCTGCCATCACGGTCTCCAGCTCCCGCTCCACCGTCGCCCCCCTGGGGATCCGCCCCACGGTGGCGTGGGTGGCGGCGGAGGCGTCCACCACCGGCCCCTGGGCCACGGCGTAGACCCGGTCGTCCGGGCCCTTGAGGGGGGTCGTGAGGAGCACCCCGCCCTCCAGCCGGGAGGCGTTCCCGGGGGAGGCCACCGTCACGTCCAGGGCGTCGCCCTCGTGGGCGTAGGGGGGAAGGACGGCGGTCACCATGACCACCGCCAGGTTCTTGGACTCCAGGTCCTTGGGCTTCAGGTCCGTCTTGAAGGAGCGGGCCAGGAGGTGGGAGTACTTGGTGGAGGTGAGGACGTCGTCGCCGTCCCCGGTCCCGTTCAGGCCCACCACGAGGCCCAGCCCCTGGAGGGGGTTGTCCCGGCTCCCTCGCACCTTGGCGATGTCCTTGATGCGGGTGCGCACGGGCGGGGCCTCCTCCTGGGCCAGCGCCACGGCCTGGGCTACCAGCGGGAGGAGGAGCGGCAGCAGGAGACGCGGAAGTGTCCTCACGGTGAACTCGCCTCCGTGGCCCCGGGGATCGCCCGCGCCTGGCCAGGCCCGGTGACCGTGACGGTGTAGGCGCCCCGGCTCGCGTCGTTGCGCACGCGGATGCGCTCGCCCAGGAAGCCCGGCTCCAGGGCGCGGGCCTGGTGGCGGATGCTCACCCCGCCCCGCTCCAGGACGACCTCCACCGGGGCGTTGCGCTCCACCAGCGGGACCCGCTCCAGGTCGCGGGCCCGGAGGACCTCGCCGCGGGCCAGGTTCCGGCGCGTCCGGCGGGCCTGCACCTCCTCGGGGGTGGCGAAGCTGTCCCCGGGGACTTGCCCCAGGTCCACCCGCCGCGTCTCCAGGTCCGCGGGTCCCACGTCCTGTCTCGCCGGGAGGTCGCGCCGCGCCACCACCACGCACCGGGTGCGCCGCGAGCGCGCGCGCGCCTGGTGTCGTAGCTCCTTCCCCCGGGCCAGGACGCGCACGGCCACGGACTGCAGGCCACCGCGGTCGAGCGTCCCTACCGGGAGGATCGACAGGACCTCGGCCCCCGCGGGGATGGGAATCCCCCCGGAGTCGAGGTCCAGGACCTCGATGCAGAGCCCCTCGTCGGGCGCATCGCCAAAGAGGCGCCGCAGGTGCTCGACGATGGCCGCCTCCACCGCGGCGCGGCCCCCCTCCCCTTCCGGCGGGGACTCCCGGAGGTGGACGGCGGCGGCCTCGGCCCCGCCGGTCACCAGCAGCTCCGGGTCCAGGCCGCTGTGAAGGAGCCGGGCCCGGACGAGACGCGCGGGGATCCGCCGCTCCTCTCCGGCCTCGGGGGCCGGGCCCAGGAGGACCGCGGCCACGCGCAGGCGCAGCTCCAGGTCCTCCACCTCGACGGAGGCCACCTCGCCCAGGGCCACGTAGGGCCCCGCGACCTCGGAGCGGGCCCGGAGGTCCACCCGGTCCCGGGCGCTCGCCACGGCGGGGGCGCCCAGGAGGGCGGCGACGAACAGGGGGTGGGGCTTCACCTCAGCTCCTCAGGTTGTTGGCGACCTGCAGCATGTCGTCCGCGGTCTTGATGGCGTTTGCGCTGATCTCGTAGGCCCGCTGGCCCTCGATGAGGTTCACCAGCTCCCGGACCACGTCCACGTTGGACTCCTCCAGGAAGCCCTGACGCAGCTCCCCGAAGCCCCCGGCCCCGGGGAGCCCCTGGGCCGACGGCCCACTGGCGATGGTCTCCTCGTAGAGGTTCTCGCCGACGGCCCGGAGTCCCCCCTCGTTGACGAAACGGAAGAGCTGGATCTGCCCCACCTGGACGGGCTGCTCGGGGGCGGCGGCCGTGGTCACCTCGACGATGCCGCTGCGGCCGACGGAGATGCCCAGGGCGTCGGGCTGGTTGATGGTGATGTTCTGCGCCAGGGGGAAACCGTCTGAGGTCACCAGCCGCCCCTGTTCGTCGATGCGGAAGGAGCCGTCGCGGGTGAAGCCCCGCCGGCCGTCGAAGGTCTCCACCTGGAAGAAGCCCTTCCCATCGATCGCGATGTCCGTCTCGATGTCCGTGGGGACGAGCGAACCCTGCTGGAAGGTCTTGCCCACCGCCACGAGCTGGGCCCCGACCCCTACCTGCACCCCGGTGGGGAGGCGGCTGTTGGGCGTGGCCGTGGCCCCCACCTCCCGGAGCTGCTGGTAGAAGAGGTCCTCGAAGGTGACCCGGGAGCGCTTGTAGCCCGGGGTGTTGACGTTCGCGATGTTGTTGGCGAGGACGTCGATGAGCTGCTGCTGGGCCCTCATCCCGGTGGCGGCGGTGGTCAGTGCTCGGATGGCCATGTCCCCTGTCCTCGTCCTCTCGCCGCGCTACACGCGCGGCAGCTCGTTCAGGACTCGCTGGAGCGACCGGTCCGCCTCCCGGACCAGCCGCATGTTGGCCTCGTAGGCCCGCATCCCATCGATCATGCGGACCATCTCGGTGACGGGCTCCACGTTGGACTTCTCCAGGAAGCCCTGCCGGACGACGGGGGCGAGGACCCGCCTCGGCTGGCCCTGCCCCTCGTAGACGTGGAGGGAGTCGCCCCGCTTGCGCATGTCCTGGGGGTCGGCGGCGTCGTAGAGCCCCAGACGGGCGATGGGCCCCGCGGGCGAGTCGATGGCACCGTGCTCGTCGATGTGGACCTGCTGGTCGCCGAGGAGGATGGGCCGGCCCGTCTCGTCCAGGACGTTCAGTCCATCCTGGTTGACCATCTCGCCCCGGGCGTTGCGTGTGAACTCGCCGTTGCGCGTGTAGTAGGTGCCCC
This sequence comes from Planctomycetota bacterium, assembly GCA_016209495.1. GTDB lineage: Bacteria > Planctomycetota > JACQVX01 > JACQVX01 > JACQVX01 > JACQVX01. The sequence continues at coordinate 614 of JACQVX010000148.1, read as the reverse complement.
GGCCGTCGCCCACGGCGAACCAGCCCGGCCCGTCCAGGGCCACGTCCAGCGGCAGGCCCGTGGACTCGAGGGGGCCGGCGGTGGGCTCGTAGGGCGTCCGATCCAGGAAGAGGTTGCCGCCGATGCGCTCCAGGACTTGGTTCACGTCGAAGGGACTGAGCTGGTTCTCCTGGGCCTCGGTGGCCCGCTCCCGGAAGATGGTGTAGTCCCGCTTGAAGCCCGGGGTGTTGGCGTTGGCCAGGTTGTTGGCCAGCACCTCTTGCCGGGTGGTCTCCACCAGCCCGCCGACCGTCGAGGTGTAGAAGCCGTAGATCATCCGGGACACTCCGACGCCCCCGCCGCCCGGCACGGGCGGCAAGGGGACGCCACACCTGGGCCGCGGGGTTACCCACGGCGACAGCCGCGACGACGCACGGACCGTGCCAGTCCGGGCCGATCCCGAGGCAGGCCCGGGGGCTGTGACCGGAAGCCCAGGCGGCGCGCGGCCCCGGCGGCGTGGTGGCCTTGAAATCAGCCTGGAGGGCCGCGCCGCGGGCGAGGGCAGGGACTGCCGCGCACCGGCCGAATCTGCCGGTGCGCGGCACGGTCGCCACGCGCGGGGACTAGCCTGGGGG
>JACQVX010000142.1 GCA_016209495.1 Planctomycetota bacterium | reverse complement strand
GGCGTGGGCGTGGGCGTGGCCGTGGGCGTGGGCGAGGCCGTGGGCGCGGGAGCCGGGGCGGGCGTGGGCGCGGCCGTGGACGTGGGCGCGGGCGCGGGCGCAGGCGGGTCCAGCGACGGCACGTTCGGGTCCGAGTTCCCCAGCGCCGGCAGGGCGCCCGGCCAGGAGCGCGGCCCCATGTACTCCAGCTTGAGCCAGGCGGGGCTGCGGTGGCCCTGGCCCGTCCGCTCCAGCCCCAGGCGGACCTGATACCAGCCGCTCCGGGGCGGGTTCAGGTATTCCATGTAGACATGCCCCACCCCTCGTTCCGCGTGGAGCAGCCTCCCGTCCTGGTCGAAGAGGGCGATGCGCAGGGCCAGGGAGCGGTCCTCCAGCCAGCAGTCGGCCACCAGCGGCTCCCCCTGCTGGGCGGCGATGCGGACCGGTTCCCCCCACCACTCGCCCGCGGCCTTCCAGTCCATGTCGTAGTTGCCTTCCCATTCCTGCGCGGTGCGGTAGGGCCGCGGGTCGGGACGCTGGCCTCCCAGGCCCATGCGGCCGTACATGACGTAGCCCGAGGGCGGGACGCTGAGCTGCACCCAACCGTTGGAGTCCGTCCACCGATCCGCCACGCCGTTGGCGTAGTCGTGGAGCTGCACGTGGGGGCCGAAGTCCGTCTGCACCCACTCGTCCCGCCACGCCAGGGTGTTGTCGTTCAGCCCGGCGAGCAGGTTCCCGCGCCGCTCCATGACGAACAGGTCGTCGTCGGCCCAGCGGACCATGCGGTCCCCGTGGGCCAGGAAGGTGTTCACCCACATCAGGTTGGCCAGGTAGTCCCGCGGCACCCCGTTGTGGTCGTAGAAGTCCGAGTAGTAGACGCAGGGGTAGCCGGGCGCCGCCAGCATGTAGGCGTAGGCCAGGTTCGCGCGGACCCAGGTGTGCATGCCGTTGCCGCGATTCGCCGTGTCGTGGCTGTTCAGGAAGGTCACCGACTTCTCGTAGTCGCGGAAGTGATAATCCAGGCCCCGCATGTCGAAGTAGCCGTTGCCGTGGGCCATGTCGTGGAGCCGGAACTTGAGGGCGAAGTCGAAGGTGGAGGAGCGGCGGTGCACCGCGTTGACCCACCACTGGAGCGTCCCCAGGTTGGCGTCGAAGTACTCCCCCACGGCGAAGCGGCTCTGGCCCATGCCCTCCTGCACCTGGTAGAGCAGGCCCTCGATGAAGTTCGAGTCCATGTGCTTGGTCGCGTCCAGCCGATAGCCGTCCACGCCCGTCTGCTTGTCGAACCAGCGCATCCATCGGAAGAACTGGTCCCGCACGTAGGGGACCTCGTGGGCGATGTCCCGTCCACCCCCCATGTCCATGTCGAAGTCGGTGTATCCGTTGTGATGGAAGTCCCCGTGACCCATGGGAAACCGGCCCAGGGCCTCGGAGCCCACCAGGGAGTCGTAGACGTAGCCGCCCCCGGCCCCGCCGGCCCTGTGGTTCGGGACCAGGTCCGGGTAGACGTGCAGCCCCCAGGCGTGGGCCATGGCCACCATGGCCAGGAACTCCTCCTTGCGCCCGAAGCGCGTGGCCACGGACCCCCTCTGGTCCTTGGAGCCCAGGTCGTAGTAGTCGTAGGGGTCGTAGCCCATGGAATAGCCGCCCGAGGAGCCCTTCCCCGGCGAGGGGACCCAGAGGGCCGTGACCCCGGCGTCGCGCAGCGCGGGGACGGTCTCGGCCGCGTGCTGCCACCAGCTACCCTTCCCCGGCGGGGTCACCGTCTCCCAGTAGAAGTCCTGGAACAGGACCCCCGCGTGGCCTGGGGCGGCGGCCAGGGCAAGACCCAGGCCCAGCAGGCAGGCCCTTGCGCGGTACTTCATCCCCATCCTCCCCGTGCCCGACTCCCCTCCCGAAGTGCGGGCAGGCTACCCTCCGTCCGGCAGACTTCCATCAAATTTTCACGGCCGTGAGCGAGGGCCCGGGGCGGGCCGTCCTTGACCCTGCCGGAGGGCGTCCATAGACTGCCCGCCCTGCCAGAGGGGGGAACCACGCCATGGTGCGCCAGTCGGGCTGGGTCCGTTTCGCCTTGCTCATCCTCGTCGTCATCGCCGGCGGGGTGACCGGCGCAGTGGCCATCGCGGTGCGCAGCCCGCGGGTGCGGCTGGTGGACCTGGTCCCCTCGGACACCATCGCCTTCCTCAGCCTCCCCTCGCTGCCGGAGCTGGCCGCCCTCTCGGGGCTGGACAGGGCCCTGCGCGAGCCCGAGTGGAAGGAAGAGGTGGATCGCCTGCTGGACGAGGCGCGGCGCGGCTTCGCGGCCGCCGTGGAAGGCGCCGAGCCCGGGGACCTGGACGGGCTCGTCCGGGCCGTGGAGGGCGTGGACGTGGCCCTCCTCGACGTGGGCACGGAGGCCGAGGGCGGCCCTCGAGTCGAGGCGGTGGCCCTCGTCCGTGGAGGCCTGACCCTCAAGGACGCCCCGAGCTGGCAGCGGGCCCGGCGGTCCCTGAAGGAGGCCGGCGAGATCCACGGCACCACGCTCTACTCGGCGCGGCTCACGACCCTGGAGAAGAACGTCTACCTGGCCATGACGAGGGGCGGACTCCTGGTGGGCCTGGAGCTCTCCACCCTGGAGGACGTGCTGACGAACCTGAAGGACGGGCTGGAATCGCCCCTCTCCTCCACCCCCCTCTGGCAGAGGTCGGCCCCGGCGGCCGGCGAGCGGCCGCTCTACCACCTGGTGGTGCAGGCCCAGCCTGCCCTCCGGGCCGTGCGCTCGGCCATGGGCCGGGACGCGGAGGCGGGCTTCCAGCTCCAGCGGACCCGGGAGGTGGCCGGCCTGGACTCGCTGGTGGGCGTGGGCCTCTGGGCCCGCCGTCGTGGGGAGCTGGTGGCGAGCGGCCTGGCGGTCCACACGGACGGCACCCACGAGGCCTACCGGGCCTTCCGGATGCCGGTGGCGGGCCCCGAGGCGCTGCGGGCCATCCCGGAGGAGGCCGTGGGGTGGGCCGTCCTGGGGCTCGGGGAGCCGGACCAGGTCTGGCGCCGCGCCCGCGAGGCCTTCGTCCGCATCGAGGAGAAGGCGGGGAACGCGGGGGAGTTCGAGAGGGAGCAGGCGCGCGCCCAGGAGGAGCTGGGCCTGGACGTGGAGAAGGACCTCCTGGCCCCGCTGGGGGCCAGCCTCTCGGTCTACGTGGTGAAGGGGGAGCCGCTGGGGGAGGGCACCCCGCCGGCCCGCGGGGCGGTCGTCGTGGCCCTGCGCGACCGCGCACGCCTGGAGGCCTCCATCGACACGCTCCTGGCGCGGGAGGAAAACCGTGAGCTGCCCCTGGCGGTGACGGAGGTGGAGGGCCTGCGCGTCCGCCACGTTAAGCAGGACCGGGGCCCTGCACCCGCCTGGGCCCTGGTCGAGGGCCACGCCATCCTGGCCCTCTCGGTCCAGGACGTGGCGGCGGCGGCCCGCGCCCTCCGCTCGGGCCGCACGGTGGCGGAGGCCGCGGCCTGGAAGGACACCCTGGATTCGCTTCCGCAGGAGACGAGCCTGGCCGTGGCCTGGGACTACCGGGGCTACCTGGACCTCTTGCCCTCGATCCCCGAGACGCGGGACCTGGAGCGCGTCAAGACGCGCATCCCCGAGGGGGCACGAGGCGGCCTGGCCCTCGCCTTCGGGGAGAAGGACCTGGAGCTGGTGGCGGTGGGCCCCGTAGTGCCGGCCCTCGACCTGGCCCTCCCCCAGGTGATCCGCGCGCGGCGCATGGCCGTGGAGACCTCCGTCATCTCGGCCCTGCGGACGGTGGAGATGGCCGAGGAGATGCACCGGGCGGAGACGGGCCGCTGGGGCCAGCTCGCGGACCTGGTGGAGTCGGGCATGCTGGACCGGGAATGGGTGGAGCAGTCCCTCACCCGCCAGGGCTACGGCCTGGAGCTGCGCCTGGCGGAACGGGGCGGGGGCTGGGCCGTCCTGGCGCTCCCGCTCCCGCAGGCGGGCGGGGCGGGGGGCGCTCGAGCCTTCCTCCGCGTGGACTCGCAGACCCTCGTGACCCGGGACCTGGAGGCGGCGCGTCGCTTCGTCCCGGGGGAGTCCGACCTCCGGGTCTGGGAACCCTACGGGTCGGGGGAATAGGAGAACGTCATGACCGAGAACGAGCAGCCGCAGCCGTCGGCCGAGAAGAAGGGGAACAAGGCCCTGGTCATCACCCTGGTTTGCGTGGGCGTGGGGTGCTTCCTGGTCGTCCCCTGCATCGCCATCATGGCCGCCTTGGTCATCCCCAGCCTCGCCGGGGCGCGGGACAATGCCCTGAAGGCCGGGTGCGCGGCGCACCTGCGCCAGATCGGCATGGCATGTCAGCAGTACTCCGCCGATTTCAACATCTATCCCGACCGGCTGGAGACGCTGGTGGAGCGGGACTACCTCTCGAACAGCGGCGACACGACGTGCCCCGCGGCCAGGACCAAGGGCCGCGCGGACGCCTCGTACGCCTGGACGCCGGAGCGGATCGACCGCTCGACGGCGTCCAGGACTCCGCTGGCCCGTTGCCCCGTGGACAGCCACGCGGACGGAGGGGTGAACGTCCTCCAGGTGGACGGGAGCGTGAACTACGGACGCCCGGGCGATCCGGACTACCAGAGGGCCATCGAGACGATCCCGTGAGGAGGGCGACCGGAAGGGCCGCGGCGGTCCTCCTCGTCCTCGTAGCCGTGGCCGCGGTCGCCGGGGGCGTCCTCGCGTGGCAGTTCCTCGGTTCCTCGCAAGGGGAGGAGCGCCTGAGGGGGTGCCAGTCCCAGCTCGTGGAACTGGGGACGGCCGTGCGGGAGTACGCGCGCCGCACCGGCGACTACCCGAACGACGCCGGCTCCCTGATGGAGTCGGGGCTGCTGGCCAACCCGGCCCTGCTCCACTGCCCCTCGGCCCTCGCCCGGGGCGGGTCCGGCGCCTCCGTGGCGCAAAGCTCCTACGAGTTCCCGCGGTTCCGCATGCCCCTGGCCACCACCAAGCCCGACGTCCCGGTGCTCTGCGACGGTTCGGCGGACGACCACCGAGGGGGACGCAACGTCCTCTACGCCGACGGAACGGTGGCCTTCGTGAAGGCGGGCTTCCCCATCGCGGCGGTGCGCCAGCGCATGGGGCTGCAGTAGCTCCGCCTCGGTCCCCGGGTGCTGCGGCGGCTCTACGACTGGGTCCTCCACTGGGCCGACACGCCCCAGGGCGAGCCGGCCCTGGCGGCGCTCTCCTTCGCCGAGTCGTCCTTCTTCCCCGTGCCTCCGGACGTCCTGCAGATCGCCCTCACCCTGGGCCGGCCGGCCCGCTGGGCGCGCCACGCCGCGATCTCGACCGTGGCCTCCGTGCTGGGGGGCCTGGCGGGCTACGCCCTGGGGCACGGCCTGTGGCAGGCCCTGGAGACCCCCTTCTACCTCTATGTCCCGGGCTTCACCCCGGAGCGCTTCGGGCTGGTCCGGGACTACTACGGCCGCTACGACGCCTGGGTGGTCTTCATCGCGGCCTTCACCCCCATCCCCTACAAGGTCTTCACCATCGCCGGCGGGGTCTGCCGGATCGACCTGGGGGCCTTCCTGGTGGCATCCGCGGTGGGCCGGGGGGCGCGGTTCTTCCTGGTGGGGGCCGTCCTCCGGCGCTGGGGCGCGCCGGCGCGGGCCTTCATCGAGCGCCACTTCAACTGGCTGACCGTCGCCTTCGTGGTCCTGCTGCTGGGGGGCTTCCTGGTCCTGCGGTGGCTGGCCCCGTGAGCCGGCGCGGGCCATTCTCCTTGCGTGAGCTCGAGGTGTGGGTATAGACTCCGCCCCTGTCCACTGCCGGCCCGGGGCCGGTGGCAACCAAGGAGGATCGCGGTATGTCCCGCAAGCTGGTGATGCTCTTCGTCGTCGTGGGTCTGGCGGCCTTCGGCCTCAGCGCCTGCAGCATGTGCTGCAAGACGGACGAGGGAAGTTCGGCGGCGACCGCCGGCGACGGCTCGGCCTGTAAGAACTGCGAGATGGCCATGGCCTCCGGCGAGAAGATGTGCGCCGGGTGCGCGGCGAAGATGGGTTCGGCCCCCAAGTGCGCGAGCTGCGACGCCGCCATGGCGAGCGACGGGTGGTGCGCGGACTGCAACGTGGGCTACTCCGGCGGCAAGAAGATGAAGTGCCGCGCTTGCTGGGACATGAGGGCCACGGGCGCGATGTGCGAGATGTGCAAGACGTCCACGGCGGGGATGGCCAAGTAGGCGGGTTTTCGCGCGCAAAGGCGCGAGTGCCGAGGGGGGGACATCGGGGGGGAGGCCGCCGAGGCCGCCCCCCCGAGCCATTGGAGCCCCTCCCCCCCGCCGAGGGGGGGACGCGAAGGCGTCCCCCTTTCTATTCGGGGGTCTCGTGGATGTAGCGCAGGACGTCTCGGACCGAGATGAAGCCCGTGGGGCGACCCTGGGACGTCACCACCGGCATGTGGCGGAAGCCCCCCACGGACATCCGGTTCATGGCGAAGTTGATGGGGTCCTCGTCGCGGAGGACCGCCGGGTCCGCCGTCATGACCTGCCTCACGGTGATCGCCTCCAGGTCCTGTCCCGCGACGGACAGGCGATTGAGGACGTCCCTCTCGGTGAGGATGCCCACGAGCTTTCCCCCGTCCACGACGAGGACGCAACCCACCTTGCACGACTTCAGGAGGCGCACCGCCTCGGCGGCGCTCATGGAGGGGTGGACCTCCACGAGGTCCTGGTGGCGTAGCCTGGAGACGGGCTCTTCCAGGATCCGCCGCCGCAGCCCGGTGCCCGCGGCGGAGGGGATCCCGTGGTGGCTCAGGTCCGCCTGACACTCCTCGCAGGAGTCCACCCCGTGGATGTTCTCGTGGCCGCAGGCGGGGCACTCGTGGGTCATCACTCGCTCGCATCGCAACCTCCGGTCGGTCCCTCATCACGGCCTAGGCGTCCACCGTCCAGGTCTCGCGCCCACGGAGCAACGCGTCCAGGTCGCGGGGACCACCCTTTTGCACGGCCTGGTCCACCTGGGTCTGCATCATGGTCTCCAGGGTGGGCCGCTGGATGGCGCGGAAGACGCCCAGGGGGATGGGGTACTCCGGATAGTCCAGGTGGCTCAGCAAGTAGGCCAGGCTGGCGTCGCGCGCCCGCTCGTCGTGGACGAGCAGCTCCTCCGTGGAGCCCCCATCTCCCAGCGCGACCACCTCGGGGTGCAGCCCGCGCAGGCGTATCCCCTTATCGCCGCCCCTTCCAAAGACCAGGGGCTTTCCGTGCTCCAGGTAGACGGTGCGGTCGTCCCGCACGTCCTTCTCGGTGAAGTGCTCGAAGGCGTGGTCGTTGAAGATATTGCAGTTCTGGTAGATCTCGACGAAGGCCGAGCCCTTGTGGGCGGCCGCCCGCTCCACGATGTGGGCCAGGTGGTTCAGGTCCCGGTCGAAGCTCCGGGCGACGAAGGTGGCCTCCGCCGCCAGGGCCACCTGCACCGGGTTGATGGGGTAGTCGATGGACCCCAGCGGGGTGGACTTGGTCTTCTTCCCGAACTCGGAGGTGGGGCTGTACTGGCCCTTGGTGAGGCCGTAGATCCGGTTGTTGAAGAGTAGGATCTTCAGGTCCACGTTGCGCCGCAGCGCGTGTATCAGGTGGTTCCCGCCGATGGAGAGCCCATCGCCGTCGCCGGTGACCACCCACACCGAGAGCTCGGGCCGGGCGCACTTGAGACCCGTGGCCAGGGTGGCGGCGCGGCCGTGAATACTGTGGAATCCGTACGTGTTCATGTAGTAGGGGAAGCGGGAGGAGCAGCCGATGCCGGAGATGAAGACGATGTTCTCCCGGGGGATCCCCAGGGTGGGCATGACCCGCTGGACCTGGGCCAGGATGGCGTAGTCCCCGCAGCCAGGGCACCAGCGTACCTCCTGGTCGCTGACGAAGTCCTTCCGCGACAGGGAGGCCGGCGCCTCCCTCGTGGCCGTCCCGCCGCCGACGTCGGTGTTCATGCCCATGGCTTGCCTTCCCTACACGAGGGAGCGGATGTGCCCCGCCAGCTCGTGGATCTTGAGGGGCTTGCCCCGGACCCGGTTGTAGCCCAGGGCGTCCACCAGGTAGCGTGCCCTCAGCAGGAACCGGAGCTGCCCCAGGTTGATCTCCGGGACCAGCACCTTGTCGAATCCCCCCAGGACCTCCCCCAGCTCCTTCTGGAACGGGTTGAGGTAGCGCAGGTGGACGCTGGATACGCTCAGGCCCTCCTCCCGCAGCCGCTCCACCGCGCTCGTGATGGCCCCGTGGGTGCCGCCCCAGCCCACCACGAGGACCCGGCCGGTGGGTGGCCCGAAGACCTCCAGGGGGGGGAGCGACTCGGCCACCCGCGCGACCTTCTCGGCGCGCAGGCTGACCATGTGGTGGTGGTTGTCCGGGTCGTAGCAGACGTTTCCGGTGATGTCCGCCTTCTCCAGCCCGCCGATGCGGTGCTCGAGCCCGGGGGTCCCGGGCAGGGCCCAGGGCCGCGCCAGGGTGCGCTGGTCCCGCAGGTAAGGCATGAAGCCTTCCGCCCGTGTCCAGTGCTCCACGCGCAGGTCCGGGAGCGACTCCGTCGTGGGGAATCGCCAGGGCTCCGTCCCGTTGGCCAGGTAGCCGTCGGAGAGGTAGAGGACCGGCGTCATGTAGGTGGTGGCGATGCGCACGGCCTCGAGCGCCATGGAGAAGCAGTCCGCGGGGGTCGCGGGGGCGACGACCGGGACCGGGCACTCGCCGTTGCGGCCGAAGAACGCCTGGAGCAGGTCCGCCTGCTCGGTCTTGGTGGGCAGGCCCGTGGAGGGGCCCCCCCTCTGCACGTCCACGATGACCACGGGCAGTTCGGTCATGACCGCGAGGCCGATCGCCTCGGACTTGAGCGCCAGGCCGGGTCCGCTGGTCCCGGTGAGGGCGATGGCCCCGCCGAAGGCGGCCCCGATGGCGGAGCCCATGGCGGCGATCTCGTCCTCCGCCTGGAAGGTCTTCACCCCGAACTCCTTGTGCATCGATAGCTCGTGGAGGATGTCGCTGGCGGGGGTGATGGGGTAGGAACCGTAGAAGAGGGTCTTCCCGGCCCGGTGGGCCGCGGCGATGAAGCCCAGGGCCGTGGCCTCGTTGCCGGTGATGGAGCGGTAGGTCCCCGGCTCCAGCCGCGCCCGGTCCACGGTGTAGTGGGTGGTGAACAGCTCGACCGTGTCGGCGTAGTTGAAGCCCGCCCGCAGGGCCCGGAGGTTCGCGTCCGCTACCTCGGGGCGCTTGCCGAACTTGTCCTGGATCCAGCGTACGGTCTTCTCCATGGGCCGGTCGAAGAGCCAGTAGAGCAAGCCCAGGGCGAAGAGGTTCCGGCAGCGGTCGCGCTCCTTCTTGCTCAGCGTCGTCTCCGCCAGGGCGTTGGCGTTCAAGGTGGTCAGGTTGACCGGGAAGACCCGGTAGCGGGAGAGCTCCCCGGAGTCGAGGGGATTGTGGTCGTATCCCGCCTTCGCCAGGTTTCCCTTGGTGAAGGCGTCCGTGTCCACGATGACCATCCCGCCTTCGAGGAGGTCTCCGATGTTGACCTTCAGGGCGGCGGGGTTCATGGCCACGAGCACATCGGGTTCGTCGCCCGGGGTGCGGATGTCGCGGCTGGAGAAATGGAGCTGGAACCCGCTCACCCCCGGCAGGGAGCCCGCGGGGGCGCGGATCTCCGCGGGGAAGTCCGGCAGGGTGGCGATGTCGTTGCCCACCACCGCGGAGGTGCTGGTGAACTGGGTCCCGGTGAGCTGCATCCCGTCTCCGGAGTCGCCGGCGAAGCGGATGGTCACCGCGTCGAGGGCCTCACGCGGTTTGCCGGCGACGGCGCCGGAACGGATGTCCGTGGTCATGGTCCTAGCCGCCCTCCGGGGTCTTCATCACCTGGTGCAGGTGGGGTGGCAGGTTGAGCACCTCCCCGGGGAAGTGCTCCGCCAGGTAGTCCACGATGACCTCGGCAGAGGCCACGTGGGTCGCGGCGCCCGCCGGGTCCACGACGGGCACGCGCCGGATTCCACGCTCGGCCATGAGGGCGATGGCGTCCAGGACGCTCGCCTCGCCGGGGAGCGTCTCGGGGGCCGAGGTCATGTAGCGATCCACGGGCGAACCGCGGTCCACCGCCTCGCCGATGACCCGCCGGAGGAGGTCCCGCTCGGTGAAGACGCCCTTCAGCCGGGGGCCCTCGCACACGAGGACTAGGCCCCGCCGACCCGCGCGCATGCGCTCGATGGCCACCTCCAGCGAGGTGCCCGCCCTCACGGTCACGGGCTCCTGCAACGGGAGGTGCACCAGACGTTCCTTCCGCAGCGCGTCCTTGATGGACATGCCCCGCGACCCTCCCCCCGTCGCCGCACGCTAGCGCCGGGCGACGCAGCCGGGGTGCATACCCCTGCGTGTCACGTCCGTCAAGGGAATTCAGGCTGCGCGGGCGGCGGGCGCAGCCAGGCCGCGAACACCGCCACGGCGATCGCCGGGTCCCGGTCGCCCCTCACCAGGAGGTGCGCATGGTCCCGTTGGGGCTCCACGTGGGCCGCGTGCATGGGGCGGACCTGCTCGGTCCACTGGCGGAGGACCGACTCGGCGGTGCGGCCCCGCTCGGTCATGTCGCGCGCGACGCGCCGCGCGAGCCGGAGGTCGGGCGGGGCCTCCACGTAGAGGGCCAGGTCCGCCAGGGCCCGGACCCGCGGGTCGTGCAGGGCCAGGAGGCCCTCCAGGACGATGGTGCCCGCGGGCCCCAGCCGGACCGTCCGTTCCGCGCGGTCGTGCACCGCGTAGTCGTAGACGGGCCGGTCCACCGGGCGGCCGGCCCGGAGGGCCGCCGCGTGGGCCGCCAGGAGGTCCAGGTCGAAGGCGGCCGGGTGGTCGAAGTTGCGCCCTGGCACCTGGTCCAGGGGCCTGTAGTAGGCGTCCTGAGGGAGGACCGCCACGCCCTCCGACCCCAGCGCCTCCGCCAGGCGCTGGGCCAGGGTGGTCTTCCCGCTCGCCGTGCCCCCGGCGATGGCCACCAGGCGCGGGCCTCTCTCCCGGTTCATGGGGACTCCACCAGGACCCGGTCGCCCTCCTGGAGGCCGTCCAGGACCTCCCAGTAGCTCCGGTCCGACACGCCGGTGCGCACCGGGACCTCGCGCCATGTGCCGTCCCGGTGCGCGAGCACGGCCTGGCCCCGGAGGGCCCCGCGGGGGACCGCCAGGACCGCCTCCGCGCGCAGGACCTGGATCCTCACGTCCACCGTGAGGCGGAGCGGGAGTCTCCCGTCCGGGTGGTCCAGCTCCACCTCCACGTCGAGGACCTTGACGTCGCTGATCTCCCTGGGGTCCCCGGTCTTCTCCGAGCGCATCTCGACCCGCTCGCCCACCCGCCACACCCGGCCGGGGAAGACCTCCCCCTCCCAGGCCTCGGCGTGGACGGTGGCCGCGAGGCCCGGGACCAGGCCGGCGATGTCCATCTCCTGCACCTGGGCCACCACCTTGAGCCGGCTCCGGTCGGCCACGGTGACGATGGGCATGGGGCTCCCCAGGGTGGTGACCGACTCCCCGGCCTCCCGGTGGCGGCGCACCACCACGCCGGCCAGGGGCGAGCGGATCACCGCGTCCGCCAGGACCCGGTCGCCGTAGGCGAGCCGGGCCGCCGCCGCCTCCGCGGTGGTGCGGGCCAGGTCCAGCTCGGCGCGCGAGGCGAGCCCCGCCTGGCGGAGGCCCCGGACGTCCTCGTGGCGCAGCCGCGCCCCTTCCGCCTCGGCGCGGGCCGCGTCGCGGCGCGCGGTGAGGTCCGCCGCCTCCAGCCGGGCCAGGACCTGCCCCTCCTCCACCCGCTGGCCCACCTCCACGGGCACCTCGGCGAGGCGGCCGTCCACCTTGGCCGCCACCTCCACCTGGCGCCAGGGCTGCACCGTCCCGGTGGCCGTGACGTCCCGCTCCAGGCTCACCCGGCGCACCGTCCAGGGCTGGCCCTCCGGCCCCGAGCCCCCACGGCCCAGCACGAGCCCCAGGGTCCCGGCCCCGAGGGCCAGCGCCAGGGGGACGCCCCACCTCCAGGTGGGCCCCCGGGTCACGCGCTCGCCTCCCGGGCGGGGCCGGCCACCAGGGCGCCGTCCTCCATGGTGAGGACCCGGTCGGCGAACTCGGTCACCCGGGGGTCGTGGGTCACGAGCACGACCGCCTTGCCCTTCTCGCGCGCCAGGGAGGTCATGCGGGAGACCACGGCGCGCCCCGTCGCCGCGTCCAGGTTGGCCGTGGGCTCGTCCGCCAGGAGCAGGGGCGGGTCTCCGGCCAGGGCGCGGGCGATGGAGACCCGCTGCTTCTCGCCGCCGGAGAGGTCCGCCGAGGGGAATTCGGCGCGCCCCGCCAGGCCCACCTGGGCGAGGATCTCCGCGGAGCGCCGGGCCGCCTCGGGCCCCGTGACCCCGCGCAGGTTGAAGGCGACCTCCACGTTCTCCCTCGCGGTGAGGCTTGTGAAGAGGTTGAAGGTCTGGAAGACGAAGCCGATCCAGCGCCGCCGCACCGCGGGCAGCTGGGCCTCGCCCAGGCCCGCCACCTCCTGGCCGCCGATGCGGATGGAGCCCGCCGTGGGGCGGAGCAGGCACCCGATCATGGAGACCAGGGTGGTCTTGCCGCTCCCGGAGGGGCCCATGACGAGGACCACCTCGCCGGGGCGCACCTCCAGGGAGACGCCGCGCACGGCGCGCACCTCCACGCGGCCCTGGCGGTAGGTCTTGTCCAGCCCGCGCACCTGGACCAGGGGTTCCACGGCGGCTACCTCGCCAGCCCCTCAGGCCTTGAAGACGATCATGGGGTCCAGGACCATGACCTTCCGGATGCTGATGAGGGAGGCCGCCATGCACATGAGGACGGTCAGGACGAGCATGGCGGCCTGTATGGGTGCCGGGAGGATGACCCAGATGTCCGTCGCCTCGCCGTAGAGTCGGGCGACCCCGTGGGTCGCCGCCAGGCCTACCGCGTAGCCCGCCAGGGCCACCGAGGCCGCCTGCCGGACCAGGATGCCGTAGATCATGCGGTTCTCCGCCCCGATGGCCTTCAACGTCGCGAACTCGCGCTGGTGCTGCATGGTGGAGGCGTAGAGGGTCTGCCCCACCATCACCATCCCGATGGCCAACCCCATGAAGGTGACCATGAGGAAGCCCAGACCCATCCCGGTCTCGAAAGTCCAGTAGAGCCGCGTCTTCAGGGAGAAGGCGCCGCGGGTGTGGACGTCCACGTCGGGGATGCGCCGCAGGGTCGCCAGGGCCTGGGCGCGGTCGGCCCCGTCCTTGAGCCATGCGAGGACGAAGACGGTCTGGCCGGGGAGGACCGGGCTGGGGATCTCCTGGGCGGTGGCGTAGGAGGCGAAGAGCATGGGGCTGGTGGTGAGCGAGTGGATCCCCTGGGAGACGCCCACCACCTTGACGCGCCGGCCCGTCACCTCCATGTAGTCCCCCACCTGGAACGGGCCCAGGCGCCGCCGGGATGACTCGTCCAGGACCACGCCCCGGGGGGTCTTGAGGTCGAGGATGTCCCCTGAGACGAGATCGGTGAGGGGGCCGGTGGCCTTCCAGGGGTCGAAGCCGATGATCTGGACCTGCTCGCTCCCGCCGGTGGGGAGTCGCGCCAGGCCCCAGGTCATGATGAGCTTCTCGACCCGGGCCACCTGGGGACAGGAGCGCACCGCCTCCGCCTTGGTCGCGTCGAAGGGGAGCGAGAAGTCGAAGTTCCGGCAGTCCCTCGCGGTCACCCACACGTCCGCGTCGGAGGTGTCGATGAGGAGCGAGGAGTTGGTGAGGATGCGGAGGTAGATCCCCACCTCCACCAGGACGAGGACGACGGAGAAGGTGATGCCCGCCAGGGTGATGGCCAGCCGCACCTTGTCGTGGAGCAGGATCCGCCACGCGACGGGCACCATGGGCGCGGGATGCTAGCATGCCGCGAGTCCGGCCGGTAGGCTGTGGAGCCCATGGCAGCGCCCCGCCGTCCCGTCCGCCGCGGAGTGATCCTCGGGGCCCTGCTGGTGGCGGGGTCCGCCGGAGGGTGCGCCTGGATGATCCGGATGCCGGGGGAGAGTCACTCGGGGCCCCTGCCCCCGCTGACAGAGACGCAGGCCGCCCTGGCGGCGGCGCTCGGGCGGGACGTGGCGCGGCTGGCCGGGGAACTGGGCGAGCGGAATGTGCAGGCCCGCCCCGAGGCCCTGGACGAGGCGGCGGCATGGATCGAGGCCGAACTGGCCGCGGCGGGCTACGCGGTTCACCGGGAGCCCTTCGAGGTGCCGGGGCACACCTGCTGGAACCTGGAGGCGGCCCGGGTCGGCTCGGCCGAGGTCGTGGTCGTCGGCGCCCACTACGACTCGGTGGGGGGCTCGCCCGGGGCCGACGACAACGGGACCGGGGTCGCGGCCCTCCTGGCCCTGGCCCGGGCCTTCGCCGGGCGGCGGACGGAGCGGACCCTGCGCCTCGTCGCCTTCGCCAACGAGGAGCCCCCGTGGTTCCAGACCGCCGAGATGGGCAGCCGGGTCTACGCCGCCGCTTGTCGCGCCCGGGGGGACCGGGTGGTGGCCATGCTCAGCCTGGAGACCCTGGGCTATTTCAGCGACGAGGAGGGGAGCCAGGCCTATCCCTTCCCCCTATCGGCCTTCTATCCTTCCACCGGCGACTTCATCGCCTTCGTGGGGAACGTGGCCTCCCGGCGCCTGGTGCGGCAGACGGTCCGCGCCTTCCGGGCCCACGCCCAGTTCCCCTCGGAGGGGGCTGCCCTCCCCGGTTTCATTCCCGGTGTGGGCTGGTCCGACCAGTGGTCCTTCTGGGAGGAGGGCTACCCGGGCATCATGGTGACGGACACGGCGCCCTTCCGGAATCCCCGCTACCACACGGCGGCGGACACCCCGGAGGGCGTGGACCACGACCGCCTTGCCCGCGTGGTGGAGGGCCTCGTGCGCGTCGTGGAGGACCTGGTCGTCGAGAAGAAATGATGGATGGAGGACACGCCATGGACCCTCGCCCTTACGACGTCGAGACCATCGTCAACCCCACCCAGGCCGAGCTTCGCAACCTGGCCCTGGAACACACGCCGGCCATCGTCCGGAGCGCCCACGGGAACCTGATGAAGCTCTCGCGGAACAAGGCCCGGATGGCCAAGTTCACCTATATGCTGGCCCCCGAGGCCGACCGCTCGCGATACTCGGGGAACGTCATCGACCCGGCCCGCGGCCGCGCGCTCATCGACCGCCAGGCCGACTACATCCGCCGGAAGGGCTCGCTCATCCGCGTCGACGGGCGGGCGGGGCTGGGCGCGCGCTCGGTGCGGGTGCAGTGGCTCTACACCCTGGAGGGGGCGAACATCGCCGGCATGCAGCAGGTCCTGGCCTGCCCGCCGGACGTGGGGCCCGGGGACTTCGTGCCCTCCATGCGCGTGGTCTACACCCCGGACCTCTACCTGGACGACATGCCGGGCCGCCAGGCCATCCTCGTGGACCTGGAGCGGTGGACCACCCACATCTGCGGGGCCGACTACTTCGGGGAGAGCAAGAAGGGCATGCTGCGCATGCTCAACGAGTGGGTCTACCGCCAGGGGGGACTGGTCCTCCACGCGGGGGCCAAGGCGGTCCGCGTGGGGGGGAGGACCATCGCCATGACCATCATGGGCCTCTCGGGGACGGGGAAGACCACCACCACCTTCTCCAAGCAGGGGGAGCTCACGCAGCCCATCCAGGACGACATGGTATGCCTCTGGCCGGGCGGGGAGTGCTCCATCACCGAGAACGGCTGCTTCGCCAAGACCTACGGCCTCTCGGAGGAGACGGAGCCGGTCATCTACCACGGGACGCTGGACCCCTCGGCGTGGGTGGAGAACGTCTACGTGGGCGAGGACGGCCGATACGACTTCTCCAAGGTCGCCCTCTCGCCGGCGGAGGTGCGGCGGCTCCGGCCCCTCCTGGAGGCCACCGGGGCCCAGGCGGCGAACCTGGAGGCCTACGTGTCGGGCCGGGTCCGGTACGAGGAGGTCGTGGACGAGGCCGGGGTAGCCAGGGACGGCTGGGACTTCGTGGTATGGACCCAGAACGGCCGTTCCATCATCCCCATGGCCACCATCCGGGACGCGGCCGACCTCACCCGCGTCCCGACGGTCCGCTCCATGGGCATCCTCAACCGGGACGAGGGGCCCGACGCCGCGACCCCGGGCATCGTCCGCTTCCGTACCCCGGAGCAGGCGGCGGCCTACTTCATGCTCGGGGAGACGACCAAGACCAGCGCCGCCGGCAAGGACCGGGGGAAGACACGGTCTCCGTTCACCCAGCCCTTCTTCCCCGGGGCCCACGGCCTCCAGGCGAGGCGCTTCCGGGAGCTGGCCGCCACCATGGCCGGCACCGAGATGTGGATGATGAACACGGGCTACGTCGGGGGCGACGCCCGGGACGTGAAGGCGGGGCGCGCCCTCAAGGTGCGGATCCCCCACTCCTCCTCCATGCTGGAGGCCCTGCTGGGGGGTCGGGTCCGCTGGGAGGCGGACCCGGATTTCGGCTACGAGGTGGTGGCGGTGGGCGACCCGGCCAACGCGGGCCTGGTGGCCCGTGTCCCGCCGGAGGTCCTCTGCCCGAGGCGCTTCTACGAGAAGGCGGGCCGCATGGCCGAGTACCGCGACTGGGTGCGCCGGATGAAGGAGGAGCGCCGGGCCTTCCTCCGGGGCTATGACGTGGAGCCGGTCATCGTCCAGGCGGTGGGGTAGACCGGCCTACAGTTCCCCCGCCTCCCACAGGGCCCGCGCCCTCCGGACGTTTTCCGGCAGGAAGTAGCGGGCCCCCAGGTGGTCGTAGCGGGCCGGGAGGAGATAGGTCTCCACGGTGCCCCCCGCCTCGAAGTGACGCCGCACGTCCGCCCTGAAGTCGTCGATGTAGTCCGCGTAGAATCCCAGCCGGTCCACCCCGCAAACCGCCCCGTGGCCCGGGACCACTCTGGCGTCTCCCCCGGCGAGGGTCGCCAGGGCGCGCAGGGTCGTCCCCCACTCCGCCAGGTGGCCCTCCCCCAGGTAGCCCACGTAGCCGTTGACGAAGAGGTCGCCGGCGTAGAGCACGTCCCCCCCCGGCGTGCGGGCCAGCACCGCCAGGTCCGAGTCCGTGTGGCCGCGCCCGGGGTGGAGGACCCGGAGGCCCGGGGCGAGCTCGTGGTCCGCCGAGGGTAGGGGGTGCCGGAGGACCTCGACGTCGGCGCCCAGGGCCGGGAGGCCGCCCTCGTGGTCCTCGTGGGGGTGGGTGATGACCACCCTGCGCACCGGCGCGGGGCTCACCTCGGCCACGAGGGCGAGGACCGCGGAGAGCCCCTTCGGATTCGCGCACGCGTCCACGAGTACCAGGCCCTCGGGGGTTGCCAGGGCTCCCCCGCAGGACGCCACCGCGTCCATCCCCGCCCGGGTGGGGCGCCAGGCCCAGGCCCCGGGGACCACCTCGCGCAGGGTGGCGAGGGCGGGTGGCCTGCCAGGGTCCTCTCGGCCGGCCGGGGCCAGGCCCGCGGCCAGGGCTACCAGGAGGGATCCGAATCGGGCCGAACCGATCACGGGGACGATCCCTTAACGCATCGCCCGGGGGATGTCCAGCCCCGGGAGGAACCTCGCGGCCGCCCGCGCGTCCATCGCGCGAGCGGAGACGCTGTCACCTGAAAGACAGGGGAGAACCACCATGCACCGTCCCGGATCCAGGAGGCTCGCCATCGTACTCGCTATCCCGGTCGCCGCCGCCCTGGCGGCCTCATGCCTGTCCGAGGGGAGGCACTCCGGACCGGTGGGCGCCGCGACGGGCCACGGGGTCTACAACGGCTACTACCAGGGCGACATGTCTATGGCCGGCGAGGCGGAAGGCGAATGGGGCGATGCGGACGAGCTCCTGGTCCTGGAGGAGGCTCGCTCGGACGCGCCGTCCCTCCGCAAGTCCCGGTCGCGGGGCCTCGGCGGCAAGAACGCCGCCGGGCCCGCGGCGCCCCCCCCGCCCTCCGGGCCCGCGCCGGCGCCGGCCGG
>JACQVX010000135.1 GCA_016209495.1 Planctomycetota bacterium | reverse complement strand
GGACCGGCACCGTCGGTGTTCGATTTGCCGGATGAGCTCCTGACCCGGGTCGTGGTTGTCGACGGCGTCAGCAAGACCTACGCCATGACCGGCTGGCGGCTCGGCTACGGCGTGATGCCGCCCGACCTGGCCCAGCAGGTGGCGAGGCTCCAGACCAACTCCAACTCCTGCACCGCCTCCTTCGTCCAGCGGGCGGGGCTCGCGGCCCTGGGCGGCCCCCAGGACGAGGTCCGGCGCATGGTCGAGGAGTTCCGGCGGCGCCGGGACGTGGTGGTGGAGGGATTGAACGCCATCCCCGGCGTCCGCTGCCAGCGGCCCCGGGGGGCCTTCTACGTCTTTCCCAACGTCTCGGCCCTCACCCGCGATACCCGGGGGCTGGCCCGCGCCCTCCTGGAGGAGGGGGGCGTGGCGGTCCTCTCGGGGACGGCCTTCGGTGCCGGGGGCGAGGGCTACCTCCGGCTCTCCTACGCCAATTCGGTCGAGAACCTTCGAGAGGGGTTGCGCCGCATGAGTCGCGTCATCGAGGAGGGGGGACCGGGCCGCCGACCTTGACGGTCGTGCGGAAGTGGAGCTTCGCCACCTCCCGCAGCCGATCCGGCCCATGCTCCCTGACAATGCGCCGCGCCGCCCACTCCACGGGCTCCCCGGCCCCCTTGGCCAGCCGCAGCCCCGTGCGGCGCTCCAGCTCCTCCAGGCCGCGGAGGAAGCGGGCGCGGGCGACGACGCTGGCGGCGGCGACGGCCACGTCCGCCTCGGCCCGCGGCCTCTGCTCGAGGCGGGCGGCCTGGACGCCCTCCCGGCGCAGGGCGGAGGCGAGGAGCCCCTCGTCGGCCGCGAAGCGGTCCACCAGGACCGCCGCCGGCGGGCCGCGCCCCAGGACGCGGGCGATGGCGGTGGCGTGTGCCCAGGCCAGGAGGTCGTTGAGGTTCCGGAACGAGGGGTAGATCTCGTTGTAGCGGGCCGGGGGGATGACCACCGCCTCGCAGTCCTCTTCGGCCTCCAGGGCCTCGGCCAGCTCCAGGGCCCGGCGGTCGCTCAGGGTCTTGGAGTCGGCCACCCCGCGCTCGGTCCATGCCTCGCGCCTCGCTGCCGGGAGGCGCACGGCGGCCGCCACCAGGGGCCCGAAGTAGTCGCCCTTCCCGGCCTCGTCGCCGCCGACGAGGTCCTCCGTGGGTGCCGCGGGCGGGGTCTGGCCCTGCCCCGGGGTCTTGCGCGGGGGAGGGGAGGGCGGTGCGGATGACGGCGGCCCGAGCCGCGAGCGCAGCCCGGGGTCACGGACCTGGGACAGGTCCAGGTGGACGCCCCGCTTCCTGGAGCTGTAGATGCGGGCGATGCCTCGGGAGCCCTCCGCGCTCACCTCGAACTGCAGGCCGTGGGCGATGGCCTGCGCCTCGCCCACGCGGAGGCCCGCGCGGGTCCATTCCTCCCGGAGTCTCCGGTAGAATCCTTCCATGTCAGGGGAGGGAGGCTATCCCATGGTCCTGGCCGAGTCCATCGTCGCGGCGGGGAAGCTGGACTACATCCAGGGGAGGCGCCCGGCGGTCCCGTGCATCCTCTGCGCCATCGTCGGGCGGGATCGCCGCGTGCGGCGGCTCCTGGTCCACGAGGGGAGCGCCTTCCTCGTCTGCCTCAACCTCTACCCCTACAACCCCGGCCACCTGATGGCCTTCCCCCGCCGCCACCTGGAGGACCTGCGCGAGCTACGGGCGGGGGAGGTCCTGGCCCTGGACCGGACCGTGCGGCTCTGCCTGGACGTCCTCGACCGTGTCTACCGTCCGGCCGGGTATAACATCGGCTGGAACCTGGGCCGCCCGGCGGGGGCGTCCATAGCCCACATGCACCAGCACGTCATCCCGCGCTACGACCACGAGCTGGGGGTCATGGACCTCATCGGGGGGAAGCGGGTCATCGTGGAGGACCCGGGGAGGAGCCAGCGACGGATCGCGCGCGCGTTCCGCGCGCTCGCGGGTCAGGTGCCCAGGGCGGCGGCGAGGACCCGGAGGGCCACGTAGACCACCGCGGAGCCCCAGTAGAAGGCGATACGCGAGCGTGCGGCCCTGGCCCTCATCCGGGTGGCCAGCCGGCGCTTGGTCTCGCCCTTGAGGCGGACCGCCGACTCGCTGGAGCGCCTGGGCGCCGCCTGGACCCAGCCCTCCTTCGCGTCGGAGGGGTCCGCCGGTGCGCTCACCGCCTCCTCGCCCGCCGCCCCGGAGTCCTCTCCGCGCTTCCACTTCTCGATGAGCTCCTTCTGGATGGCCAGCAGCAGCTCCGCCTGCTGCCTGGAGAGCAGCTTCAGCTCCAGGGCCACTCGCCCCAGGGGCGGGGGGGTCCGCCCCGAGGTCTTCGCCTCGGCCTGGGCCGCCAGGCAACGCTTCACCTGCTCCGCGCTGAGGAAGCCGTACTCGATGGCTATCGAGCCGAAGTAGAGGTGGCGGGGGATGGCGGCCACGGGCGGCCCTCAGGAGGCGCGGCGCAGGGACGCGCGCCGGCGCTCGACGGCGCCCAGGACCGTCTCGAGGCGCCAGAGGAACGGCCTCCCGAGGTGGGAGGCGCGATAGGCCCGTGCCCCCCGCAGGATCGCGGTGAGCCGTTCCATCTGCTCCTCCGGGAAGGCGTCCCGGCGGAGGCGGACGGAGACGGCCTCCAGCAGGACGAGGAGGGTGGCGCCCCGGTGGAAGGCCCCGGGCGGCGGCGAGGCCAGCTCGTCCAGGAGCATGGCGCTGGGCATGGCGGCGCAGGCGGCCGCGTAGAGGTGCTCGCGGACGGTCCCGTCCATCTCCTCGAGGGACGTCGCCAGGAGGCTCCGGACGAGCCGCGCACTGGGGGCGAAGACCAGCCACGCGTCCAGGAACCGGGCCCTGTGTATTCGCTCGTGGCGGTCGCATGTCTGGAAGTCGTCGAGCAGGGCGCAGGCGATGGACACCTTGGTCCGCCTGTCCATCTCGTGGGTGAGATCCTGGCAGCCCGCCAGCTCCAGCTCCGCCAGAAGGGCCAGCCGCTCCCGCTTCCGTGGGGAGGCCAGCCTTGCGAATGCGCCCCCGTCCATCACGGCCCCCAATCTACCACGCGGGCGCCGCGCGCGGCAATCGGTGGCGATCAGTCCGGGTCCGCGCCGTCGAGGGCCGGGTCGTAGTCGTAGGGCAGGTCCACGACGTACTGGCGCCACTGGGCCTCGAATCCCTCGAACTTCTCGCGCCCGCCGAAGAGGCCCTCCACCTCGTCGGGGGTGATGGGGTGGTCCCGGGCCCCGAAGAAGAGGTCGCTGAAGACCCGCTGGTTCCGCTCGCGGAGCTTTGGGTCCTTGTTGTAGTAGACCATCATGTAGATGAACGACCAGGCGTGGGCGTAGTGGTAGGCCGTGAACGAGGACTGGGGCGTGCGGATCAGGTCCGGGAGGTGGACGTAGGCATTGGCGGCGATCCCCCTCTTGAGGGACTGGAGCCGGTCCACCGGGATGGTCCCGACCTTGACCCTCTTGCCGTCGAAGAAGGCGCTCTCGAAGAAGACCGCGAGCCCCTCCAGGAGCCAGATGGGGGCGTTGTGGAAGCCGAAGCCCAGGACCGTGTCCTCGAACTGGTGGGTCCCCTCGTGGCTGAGGACCACCCGTGTGTTTCCGGTCATGCCGAAGGGGCCATGGTAGGCGGTCACGCGCTTGTTCCCCGTGTTGTAGAAGCCGCCCACCCCCTGGCCCATACCCTCCCGGGCCATGAAGTCCTTCTGGGTCCCGTAGATCCAGATCTCGCTCCGCCGTGAGGTGGCGAGCTTCAGGAGCCGCGGGTCCCTGTCCGCCCCGAAGACCTTGAGGAACTTCCCGAAGTAGGTGTCCATCATCTCGCCGTAGACCGGGAGGTAGTCCTTCTTGACGTTGCTCCGGACGGTGTAGTGGCGGCTCTCGTGGACGTGGGCCGAATCCCACGGGACCTGGTCCGCGAAGTCGCCGTACATGGCCCGCTCGCGCTCGGCGGCGCGCTCCAGGGCCTCGGCGTCCACGCCCCCGGTGCCCGTGCGCGGCGCCTCGGGGGGGGCGGCGCGAGCCCCGGCCGCCTCGGCGGCCTCCCGGGCCCTGCGGCGCTCCAGGGCGAGCCTTTCCTCCTCCCGGGCCCTCTCCAGGTCCTCCAGCCGGATCCAGTTGCCGTCCGCGTCGCGGGTGAAGCCCTGCTCGATCATGTCCCGCTCGCGCGGGGTCACCCACTCGTCACCGACCAGGACCAGGCCCAGGACCTCGCGGTTGTAGTCCTCCCGGGTGTACCACCGCCCCTCGTGGCGGGTGTGGCCCAGGGCCGCTCGGGCCGCGCGGTGTTCCGGGTCGATGGCCACGGCCCGCTCCCAGGCGCGACGCGCCTCGTCGGCGAGCCCCTGCCCCTGGCACCAGACGCCGAGGGCGTGGAAACCCTCGGCGTCGCCGGCTCGCAGGGCCTCCCAGCGTGCCTGGAACACGGCGCGGGGGTTGGCCCCCCGGTGGATCTCCAGGATCTCCTCGAAGGGCACCACCACCTGGCCCCCGCCGGCGGTCCGGACGACCACCTGCCGTGCGTCCTCGGAGATGATGGTCCCCTTCAGCCTGCCGCCGGTCTCCAGGAGGATGACGTCCATTCCATCCTCGGGGGGCGAAAGGGCGAGGAGGAGGGCGAGGGCGAGGAGGGGGCGCATGGGTTTCTGCCTCTCAGGCTGGGTCGGGGACGAACTTGTATCCTGCACCCCGCACGGACACAATTCGTTCCGGGTTTGCCGGGTCCTTCTCGACGGCCTTCCGGAGCTTCACGATGTGGTTGTCCACGGTGCGGGTCGTGGGGAGGTGGTCATGGCCCCAGACCTTGTCGAGGAGCTCCTCCCTGGGGATGACCCGGCCCGGGTGGGTGGCCAGGTAGCGCAGGAGCTTGAACTCCATGTGGGTGAAGGGGAGGGGCGTCTCGCCCCGTCTGGCCTCCATCCGCAGGAAGTCCGCGTGGAAGGCGCCCAGGCGTAGCTCCGGGAGGGGGTCGGGCTGGGGCGCCCGCCTGCGCAGGACCGCCTTCACCCGCGCCAGGAGCTCCAGGACGCCGAAGGGCTTGGTCACGTAGTCGTCCGCCCCGCTGGCCAGGCCGCGGACCTTGTCGGCCTCGGTCCCCCGGGCCGTGAGGCAGATGACCATGGTGGGCAGGCGTTCCTGGCGAATGCGCCGGAGGACGTCGTGGCCGTCCATGCGTGGCAGCATGAGGTCGAGGATCACGAGGTCGGGCGCGGATTCCAGGGCCAGGGCGAGCCCCGCCTTGCCGTCGGCGGCGGCGAGAACCTCGTGGCCCTCCATCCGGAGGTTGTCCACGAGGCCCTCCCGGATGGCGGGCTCGTCCTCCACCACGAGGATGCGCGCGACGCGCGCGCTCACGCCCCCGCTACGGTCCCACCTTCCGGAGGCGGTGGTTGAGCTGGTCGCCGATGAGCAGCTTGCCCGAGGGGTCCAGGGCTACACCTCGCGGGCTGCTGAGCTGGGCCGTGCTGGCCGCTGCGCCGTCGCCGCTGGAGCCGGAAACCCCCGTCCCGGCGACGGTGGAGATGGTCCCCGTGGGGCTCACGCGGCGGATCCGGCTGGCCGCGGATGTGGCGATGTAGAGGTTGCCGGCCAGATCCACCGCAACGTCCACTGGGTTGTTGACGCCGGCGCTCGTGGCGGGACCGCCATCGCCCAGGGGCGTGGTGCCCCCGTTCCCCGCCACGGTCGTGATGACCCCCGTGGCGAGATCCAGCATGCGGATGCGGTGGTTGCCCGAGTCGGCGATGTAGAGGAGTCCGTCCTCGTCTAGGGACAGGTCCGTGGGCGAGGAGAGCTGGGCCAAGGTGGCCTGGCCGCCGTCGCCGGAGAAGCCGGAGGTCCCGGTGCCGGCGATGGTCGTGATGATCCCGGTGTAGGCCTCCACCTTGCGGATGCGTTGGTTGTTCCGGTCGGCGATGTAGAGGTTCCCCGCCGGATCCACGGCGACCCCGGTGGGGCCGTTGAGCGCGGCGGCCTTGGCGTCGCCCCCGTCGCCGGAGAAGCCGACGGCGCCGGTGCCCACCTCGGTGAAGATCTTGTTCACCGGGAGGTCCACCACGCGGATCTTGTGGTTGAGCTCGTCGGCGATGAAGAGCCTGTGGGGGCCGAACCGGGCGACGTCGGTAGGCCCGTTGAGGTTGGCGGTGGTGGCGCTGCCGGCGATGCCATCGCCGGCCGAGCCGGCCGTCCCGTTTCCGGCCACCACGGTGATGGTCCCGGCAGGGCTCACCCGGAGGACCCGGTGGCCGCCTTGCTCGGCGACGTAGACGTCCCCCAGCTCGTCCACGGTGAGGCCGGCCGGAAGGTTCAGGGTGGCCGTGGTCCCGTCCCCGGCGAAGGTCGTGATGAGGGGCGCCGCCACCTGGATCGAGAAGGGCAGCGAGGCGGTCGCGCCCGAGGAGTCGGTGACTCGCAGGGTGAAGCTCGAGGTCCCGGACGCGGTGGGGATGCCACGGATGACAGCGTCGTTGAGGCCGGCGGATTGCAGCGTGAGGCCCAAGGGCAGGCCGCCCGTCGCGATGCTGAAGGTGTAGCCCTCGCCCGAGCCGCCGAAGGCATCCACCGGCGACTCGTAGTCCACGTTGAGGGGGGCGAAGCCCTGCACAAAGCCGTCCAGGGCCAGCGGGGCGAGATGGTTCACACGGCGGACGCGATGGTTGAACTGGTCGGCGATGAGCAGCCGCTCCTGGTCGTCGAGGACGAGGGCCCTGGGCAAGTTGAGCTGGGCCGAGGCGGCGGGCCCGCCGTCGCCGGCGGAGCCCGAGGTGCCCGTGCCGGCCAGGGTGCTGATGGTTCCGGCGAGGAGGCGCTTCTGGATGCGGTGGTTGTTGGTGTCGGCGATGTAGAGGTTGCCCGACTCGTCCACCTCGACATCCTCGGGGCCAAAGAGCACGGCGGTGGTGCCGTCCCCGGCGAAGGTGGTGATGGTGTCGGTGGCGTCGTCCACCTTGCGGATGCGGTGGTTGCCGGTGTCGGCAATGAAGAGGTTCCCGGCCTCGTCAAGGTCGATGCCGCTGGGGTTGAAGAGGGAGGCGGACGAGGCGGGGCCGCCGTCGCCGAAGAAGCCCGCGGTGCCGGTGCCGGCCTCGACGAAGAGCTTGCCGTCGAGGGTGAGCTTGACGATGCGGTGGTTGCCGGAGTCGGCGATGTAGAGATGGCCCGTGGGGGCGATGGCCAGGTCCTTGGGACTGGAGAGCTGGGACCCTGTGGCGAGGTTGTTCGCGCTCATGGTGGCACCGGCGGTGCCGGTGCCGGCGATGGTCGTGATGGTGCCAGCAGGCGTCACCCGGCGGACGCGATGGTTGCCGGTGTCGGCGATGTAGACGTTGCCGAGGGCGTCCACCGCCACGCCGCGCGGGCTGTTGAGCTGGGCCGAGGTGGCGGGCCCGCCGTCGCCGGAGGTGCCCGCGGTGCCGGTGCCGGCCACGGTGGTGACGTTGCCCGTGGGGGAAAGCTTGCGGACCCGGTGGCCCCCGGCCTCGGCGATAAAGATGGTGCCGTCCTCGCCCACGGCCACGGCCGCGGGATTGTTCAGCGTGGCGGTGCTCGCGGGACCGTCCGTCCCGCCCGCGATGCCGGTCCCGGCGATGGTGCTGATGGTGGGAACGGACCCGGTGTAGCTGAACCCGTTGGTGAGGGTCGCGGAGCCGTTGCTGTTGCTCACGGTCACGTTCGCGGGGCCCGCGGCGCCCGCCGGCGTGATGGCCGTGAGCTGGGTGTCGGTGATCACGCTGACCGAGGTGGCCGGATTGGGGCCGATATTGACGGACGTCGTCCCTCCGCCCAGGAACTTGCTCCCGGTGATGGTGACGCTCGTCCCGCCGCCCACGGGGCCGCTCGCGGGGGTGATGGAGCTCACGGTCAGGGTCGTCCCGCCGCCGCCCCCCGAGTTGTCCACGGTGAAGGGGCCGCCCAGCTTCGAGGGGCCGAAGCCCTCGCTACCCGCGGACGAGAGCCGGGCGCGGAACTTGACCTTGATGCCGGACTGGGGGGCCGTCATGCCCACGCCGTTCGACGTGGTGCTCCAGACGAAGGTATGGTTCGTGCCGACGGTCGAGGTCGCGAGGTTGGTCGTCCCGTCGCTCCCCGAACCCTCGAAGGCGGGCTGGAAGGTGTTGCCGCCGTCGGTGGAGAAGAGGGCCTCCAGGTTGACGGGGACGCCGCCGGGGGTGCGGACCATGTAGGGCAGGCTGACGTCGCCCGAGACCGTGGTGGTCGGGGTCGTCAGGCTCGTGATCTCGGGGTTGGACGAGTTGTCCACCAGGAAGCTGGGGCTGGCCCCCGGGGTGCCCGGCGTCGAGGTGAGCTGGTCGCGGGGCTTGATCCGGAACACGGTATTGCTCGAGGGGCTGTTGACAGGCGGGATGTCGTCGGCGCTCGCCCACACGAAGGAATGGAAGGTGGGCGGGCTGCCCGAGGAGAGGCCGTTACGGCCCTCTCCGCCCGAGCCCTCGGTGGCGGGGGTGAACGTGGAGCCGCCGTCCAGAGAGAACTCCACGTCGATGGCCGCCGACATCGCGTTGGCGGAGGAGAGCGAGTAGTTGATCGATACATCGCCCCGGGGCGTGGGCGTGGGCGAGGGGGCGTTGACCTGGGCCACCGGGTCCCCGCCTCCGGTGGTTCCACCGCCGCCGGTGGTGCCGCCTCCCGGGCCGCCGAAGTTGGTCCGGTTGGTCCCGTCGTCGATGTCGAAGGGCCCCGAGAAGCTGTCGGGCTCCGTGGGCATCCCCGTGGCGCCGAAGATGGCCGCCAGGAGCCCCAGGTCCAGCACGTCCATTCCGCTCGCCGACCCGGAGGTGAGGCTGCCGGTGGAGAATCGGCCGTTCACCGTGATCTTGGGGCTGGAGCCGAGGAGGAAGTCCACCTCGGAGGGGCTGGACCGGGGCCTGAGACCCGGGTTCCCCACGATCCCGCCGAAGGTGTCCGCGGTCACGGGGAGGCTGAAGAGAGAGCCCGGGTCGGAGACCGTGTCCGCGAGCATGACCGGCTGATCGAAGCTCACGAGGATCCGGTCGCCCTGGTTGACTGTCGTGTTGCCGTCCTCGTCCACGTAGATGACGCGTTCGATGAGCGGCGGCCCCTCGGGCAGCACACCCCGGCCTCCGGTCTTGAAGCTCCAGGTGAAGGCGGAGCCCGTGTTGCCCGCCAGGTCCGAGACGCCCTGGACCGTCGCCGTGAACGAGGCGTTCTCGGCCAGCGGGGTGGCGGGGACCAGGACGGCCGCACCGGGGCTCGTGAGCAGGACGTGGCTCGCGACGGCGATCCCCGCGGCGTCCCGGAGGGCGAAGTTGGTCGTGTGGATGGTCCGCGGGTTCACCGCCTCGCTGAAGGTCACGCCGACGAGCGTCTGGACCGGAACTCCGGTGGCGCCGTTGGGCGGCAGGTGACGGGCCACGGTGGGGGCGGTCAGGTCCGAGCCGACGATCGCCACGGAGAAGGTGCTCGAGAACTTCTGGTTGCCCGCCGTGTTCTTGTCCTGATCCAGCGAGTTCCCGGCCCGGTCCTGTGCGCTGATCTCCACATCTATGGTGTGGACGCCGGTGCCCAGGGCCGCCGCGGGCTCCAGGACCGCCACGGTGCCGTTCTCCACGAGGGTCACCGCGGCGGCGACCGCGCTGTTCGACGGGTTGAGCAACCGGACGAAGCTCCCCGCCCCCGCGGCCATGGGCTCCGTGAAGACGACCACGACCCGGGTGGAGGTCGAGGCCCCCGTGGAGCCGGCGCCGGGGATGGCCGCCTCGACGCGGGGCGCCACGGTGTCCGAGGTGGCGGCCTGGGTGGTGAAGGCGAGGGACTGGGCCGCCAGGGCGGTCCCCGTGAGGTCGGTGATCCCGCCGCCCAGAGAGATGGTGTAGGTGGTCGAGAAGGCCAGCTCGCCGGCGAAGGGCGAGAACTCGACCCCCGTGCCGTCGGCGGTGAGGAGGCCCCGCACCGTGGCCCCGCCGCCTGTCACCTGGACGGTGGCGCGGTTCAGCGTGGACCGGTCCATGGGCTCGTCGAAGCGGATGGCAATCTGCGTGTCCACGGGGACGTTCGTGGTGGTGGTGGGCAGGGCGAGCGTGGCCGAGGGCGCCGAGGCCTTGACTGGCTGGAAGACCTCGTAGGAGTTCATCACATTGGGCGAACCGCTGCCGGAGTGCGTCTCGGAGCCCCCCGCGAGGAGGACGCGCCCGTCGAGCAGTAGCGTGGCCGTGAGATCGGATCGGTCCTCGTCCATCTCGGCGACCAGCTTGGAGGTCCCGTTCGCCACATCGAGGATCTCGATGAGGTCCGTGCTCTCCAGCTCGTCCCCGTCGGGGGTATCGCCGCCGGCGAAGAGGACGGAGGCGCTGCCGTTGACCGCCAGAGGCGCCGCCGCGTGGTGGGCACGGGGCATCCGCAGGCCGGGCCCCGCCAGGAAGGCCGCCGAGACGGGGGCGAAGACCTCGGTGGTGGCCAGGATCGCAGGGGGATCACCCAGCGTGGAGATCCCGCCGGCCAGGAGGATGCGCCCATCGGGGTGCCGCGTGGCGGTGTGCTCGGCGCGCGGCCCCACCATGCGGATAGGCGTACCCACGCTGGGGGTGCCGTTGGCCGGGATGGCGATGACGACCGCGTCGCTGGCCACCTGGAGGGTCGTGCCGCTCCCGGCGATGCCACCGGCCACCAGGATCCGCGTCTGGCCGACCTCGTTGGGGTCGATGACCGTGGCCGTGTGCGCCGCGCGGGCGGTGGAGAAGCTCCCGGCGGCCACGGACCAGGTCCCCGCCGAGGGGCTGTAGATCTCCAGGCTCTGCACGGGGAGGCCGGCGCCGTCCTTGCCGCCAATGGCCAGGACCCGGCCATCGTTGAGCAGGGTCAGGGTGGGCCGGGAGCGCGCGGTGGACAGGTTGCCCGTGGAGCTGAAGAGCTGCGTGGCGGGGTCGAAGACCTCGGCCGAGCCGGTGACCACGGGCAGGGCGCCGGTCGTCCCCGTGGAGGTGAAGCCGCCCGCGAGGAGCACGCGGCCGTCGCCGAGGAGGACGGCGCCGTGATCCGAGCGGGCGATGAGGGGTCCGGGCGACAGGCTGAGGGGCTTCTCCAGGTCCGCCGGGTCCACTAGCTCGGCGTTCTTCTGGGGGATGCCGCCGAAACCCGAGCCTCCGGCCAGGAGGACCTTGCCGCCCGCGAGGCGCGTGGCGGTGTGGCCCGTGCGGCTCTGGTTCATCTTGACAGGGCCCGCCAGGGCCCCGGCGGGGGTACCCAGGAAGACCGCGTCATTCTCGTGCCTGGCCTCGTGGGTGAGGGTCGCCAGGGCCGTGCGTAGCTGGAAATTGTTGAAGTCGAAGCCCGGGATGGACAGGGCCTCGGCCTCGAACTCCACGGCGTCGCCGATGGAGAAGCCCAGCGGGGCAATGGCCGTGGGCAGGTCCGGGAGCCGGACAGTACGCGGCCCTGCCGTCGCATTCCTCGGGAGGATGAGGATCCAGCCCTCGTCGTCTCCACGGCCGGCCCGGGAGGTGAACACGAGCTGGAAGCCCGAGCGCGGCACGGCGCCGTTCAGGACGTCGGTGAACGTGACGGTGGGCCGGATGTCGTTGATGAAGTCACCGCCCAGCGGGCCCGTGATGAAGGGCACGTCCATGAGGACCAGGTTCGCCGCCGCCGTATCGGCGCTCGAGGCGGGCGCGCTGGCCTCGGATTCCCACTCGGGCCCCAGGTCCCGGCTCTCCAGCCGGATGGCCCAGCGCCGGCCCGGGGCGCCGGCCGCGGTCCCGCCGCCGGCCGTGGTCCCGCCGCCGGCCGTGGTCCCGCCGCCGGCCGCGCCCCCCGCGGATGGCTGGAAATTGACCGAGTAGTTGCGGGTCTCCCCAGGGCGTGCGCCCAGGACCAGGAGGTCCACCCGGCCGCTGCCTACCTGGAGCCCGTTCTCGAAGGCCCCCTCGGCGGGGTCCGTGAGCGCCAGCTCGCCATTGCCCTCGAGGTTGCCCGCGTCCCAGGCGAAGTCCGGGACGTTGGAGGGCAGGGTCACCTGGCCGGATCTCGTCGTGCGGTTTGCCGTCAGGTCTTGCAGGGACAGATCCAGGTTGACGTGGTTCCCCTCGGCGAGCCGGGGCAGGCCCAGCGACTCCGCGTAGCGGTTGAACTCGCCGGACTCGGCCCGGATGGAGAACCGGGTCTCCGGGGCTATCGACGTCTCGTAGGCGACGAAGGTGGCGCCGGGGGCGGGGGTGAGGCCACCGTCGCCGCCGTGGTCGTCCTCCTGGGAGGCCTCCACGTTGACGAAGCCGCCGGTCGGGACTCCGTCCACCTTCCCGGACACGATGGTGGGGGCGTCCCTGGAGGTGGGGAAGAGGGGGACGTGGAGGTTGGAGGCGTTCACCCCCACGAAGGTCATGAGGGCGTGGCCCAGCTTCCCCACCGTGACGGTGTACGGGGCGGCGGCGGTGAAGACAGCCCGCCCGTCGGCCCCCGTGACGGCCTGCTGGGCCACCGCGCCGGCGGCGTCGTGGAGGGCGACCGTGGCCCCTTCGATCTCGACTCCGGTCGCCTCCTCGAAGGCCACCACGGTCAGCGTGGCGCCAGGCAGGCCGCTCGCGCCGCCCTGGCCGTTCCGGTCCCCGAGGGTCCCGGAGGGGAACACGCCGAGGATCCGGGTGGCGCCCCTCTCGCCCAGCGTGCCGCCCGTCGCGGTGCCGGTGGTCTGGGTGGGGTCGCCGGTCGCGGTGCCGCCGGTGCCGGCCGAGTCTCCCGCGGAGTTGACGAAGGCGAGCTTCCCATCGACTGAGAAGTCCATGTCGCGGAGCTGCGGACGGATGGCGTACTCGTCCACCCGGAGGAAGTCGCTGGTGCGGAAGCCGGCGATGAACGAGAAGGCGTTCTGGGCGGCCGACAGCGGGGGGCGGGCGACGACATACACCATCTCGCCGGC
>JACQVX010000134.1 GCA_016209495.1 Planctomycetota bacterium | reverse complement strand
GGCCGCGGAGCGCGCCGGGACACCCTCCCCCGTCTCGCCACCCAGCGCCTCGGCCATGTCCCCGGTGGCCGGGGGCACGCCCGGGCCCGCCAGCACGGCCACCCCCTCCAGCCCGGCCCGCGCGGCCAGCGCCCCCAGGCCCCACTCCAGGCCCAGGGCCGCCTCGTCCAGGGACCTCGCCGCGGCCTTGCAGGAACGCCGGGTCGCGCGCGCGGAGAGGACGGGAGAGGCCGCCAGGGGCCGGCCCGCCTCCTCGAGGGCGCGGGCCGCGGCCCTGGCGGCACCGGGGTCCGCGATGCGTCCTCCCAGGGTGGCCAGGATGCGCTCCGGGACCTGCTGGTCGCTCAGGTAGTTCGTGAGCCCCAGGGAGGCGATCATGATGACCAGGATCGCCCCCACCAGGACCATGCTGCGGTGGACTATTCCCGGCACCTGGGAGGGCCGGATGTCCCGGTAGAGGAGGACCTCCACCGCGAAGACGTAGAGGGCCGTCACGGCGCTCACGTCGGCGGTGGTGCCCAGCCCGCCGTAGATCCCCCCGAGGATGATGGCCGGGATGGCCAGCTCGGGCAGGGCGGCCCGGAGGGCCCGCAGGGCCTCCCCCCCCCGGAAGGGCTCCCGCTCGGGCCGGGTGCGGCGCGCCACCCACACGCACCAGGCGGCCAGGACCGCCACCATCAGGAGTCCGGGCAAGAGGCCCGCGCGGAAGAGCCGGTCGATGTCCACCGCCCCCCCGCTCAGGCCGTGCTTCTGGAAGGTCTTGCTCGTGACGGGCCCGGCGATGACCGCGTA
The DNA here is from genome assembly GCA_016209495.1 of Planctomycetota bacterium. Lineage (GTDB taxonomy): Bacteria > Planctomycetota > JACQVX01 > JACQVX01 > JACQVX01 > JACQVX01. The sequence continues at coordinate 8,255 of JACQVX010000134.1, read as the reverse complement.
GATGATGATCGGGAGGCTGGGGGGGAAGAGCAGGCCCATGCTCCCGCAGGTGGTCACCAGGCCCACGCTGAAGCGGTCCGGATGGCCGTCCCTCAGGAGGATCGGCAGGAGGAGCCCCCCCAGGGCGATGATCGTCACCCCGCTCGCGCCGGTGATGGCCGTGAAGAGGCACGAGACCAGGACCACCACGACGGAGATCCCGCCGGGGACCCACCCCAGCCACGCCCGCGAGAGGGCCACCAGCCGGACCGGCGCCCGGCTCTCGCTCAGGAGGTACCCGGCGAAGGTGAAGAGCGGGATCGTGAGGAAGAGGGGCTGGGTGGCGATCTGCTGGTAGGCGTCGGTGAAGAGGAGCTTCGGGTGGAGGGGCTCCGGGCGGACGCTGGCGTAGCCTAGCGCCGCCGCTAGGCCGATGACGATGAAGAGGGGCAGGCCCAGGAGGGCCAGGACCAGGACGTGGAGCAGGGCCACCATCAGTCGGTGGCCGCCCCGCCCGCGGGGCCCGTCTCGCCCTCGAAGGCTACCCGGGCCCACACCCGGAGCGCGAAGCGGAAGGCCATGATCGAGAGGGCCGCCGGGATCACCACCGTGGCCCATGCCTCCAGCACGTCCAGGCCCAGGCCCTCCACCCGGAAGAGGACGTGGGACCGCGCAGCCTTGTCCGCCTGCCAGGCCCACGCGGCCTGGGCCAGGTAGAGGCAGCCCCCGTAGGCCGCGAACCCGGTCACGACCTCCAGCCGTCGCGCCGCCGGTCCCCGGAGCAGCTTGGCCACCACGTCCACGGTGATGTGGGACCCCTCGCGGGTGGCCAGGCTGGCGCCCACCAGGCCGATCCAGAGGACCTCATGCCGGAGGAAGAGGGGAAGCCAGTCCGGGAGGAGCTGCCGCGCCACGACCTGGGCCGCCGAGAGGAGGACCAGGGAGGCCACCAGGCCCACGAGCAGCCCCCGCTCGAGGAGGGCCACGCCGGCGTCCAGGCCCGAGAGGAGCCGGTACATCGGGCGCCCGGCTAGCGCCCGGCGCGGTGCTCCGTCCGCAGGGCGCGGACCCGCTCCAGGAGCTCCCGGGGATAGATGTCGCCCGCCATCTCCTCGGCCACGGCCGCCCCGCCCTCGCGGAACCGGGCCACCTCGGTCTCCGGGAGGGCGACGATCTGGATCCCCTCGTCCTGGAGGGCCTCCCGGGCCTCCACCTGCTCCCGCCGCGTCTCCAGGACCAGGGCGCGGAGGCGCGCCCGGCCCAGCTCCAGGACCCGCGCGCGGTGGGCCTCGCCCATGGCCTCGAAGCGGTCCTTGCGGAGGAGGACCGCCCCGATGGCGTTGTTCAGGGGCAGGTCCATCATGACCTTGAGCTTCGGGTGCCACTGCAGGCCCAGGGTGTAGTACGGCGTGTTGTAGACCGTATCCACGAGCCCCGTGTCCAGCATGGGCAGGACGTCGGTCAGGGCCAGGGGGACGGGCTTGACGCCGAAGTGGCGGAAGGTGGCCGCCGCCAGCGGATCCCCCTCCCAGGCCCAGACCCGGGCGGCCCGGAGCTCCTCGATGCTGCGCAGCGGCCTCTTGCTGAAGAGGTGGACCCAGCCCACGTCCGCCCAGCCGAGGAGGACGTAGCCCTTCTCCGCCAGGCGTCCCTCGAAGTAGGGGGTGAGGCCCTCCACCACCCGGTCCTGCTCCTCCACGTCGGCGTAGAAGAAGGGGATCTCCAGGACCCGGAGCTCCGGGAGCACCCGGCCCAGGCCCACGCCGGTGAAGCCCGCCCCGTGGAGCTGGCCCCCCTCCATCTTCTCGAGCATGGCGGGCTCGTCCCCCAGGACCGCCCCGCTGTAGAGCTTGAGCTGGACCTGGCCCCCGGTGGCCTCGTCCACCTCGCGACCCAGGGCCTGCATGGCGGTGACGGCGGTGGTCCCCTCCGGGGCCACGGTGGCGATCTTGAAGACGAGGCGCTCCGGCGCCTGGGCGGCGGTGACGGCCACGAAGGCCAGTCCGGCCAGCAGGGTCACGAGGCTAGGTGCGGCGGTCCGTCGCATGGTCAGTCTCCGGATCGGGCGATGATGAGGTCGTCGATGGCGGCGAGCAGGCGACGCGCCCGCTCCTTGGCCAGGGCGTTGGCCAGGGCCTGCTCGGGCCAGAGGTCGTCCGGGGCCTCCAGGACCTCGGTGAGGAGCGCCCGGAAGAGGGGCGCGTCCTGGACCTGCACCGCGTAGCCGCGGGCGTAGTGGAGCTGCACCTGGAGGAGGCGGCGGCCCGTCAGTTCCAGGGCCCGCTCGAAGTGGGCCCGGGCCTGCCTCGGGTCCCCCCCCACCGCGGGTCCGCGGCTCGCGTGGTAGATCCCCAGAAAGAGGTGCGGCGCGGCGTTCTGGAAGCCCTCGTCCTCGGCCAGGACCTCCTCCAGGAGGGCCAGGGCCTTCGGCAGATCCTTGAGGACGTGGGGGTCGCTCTTCGCCATGTGGATGGAACCGGCCCAGGCCGCCGCGGCCCAGAACCGGGCCGCCACGGGGCGCGGGTCCCGCTCCAGGGCGCGCCGGGCGTAGCCCCGGGCGCGCTCGTAGAGGAGCCGCGCGCGGGCCGGGTCCTCCTCCTCCAGGAAGGCGAAGGCGAAGGAGGCATACATCCGCGACCCGGCGACGAGGAGCCCCGGGTTGCGCGGGTCCATGGCGATGAGGCCGTCCAGCATCTTGAGCAGCGCGGGCCCAGCCTCCCGTGCCTGCGCCGGTGAGGTCTCGGCCTCGAAGGCCTCCGTCAGGGCGGGGAGGGTCCCGGCCATGGCGCGCGCCACCAGGCGCTGGGTAGAGCAGCCCGCGGCGAGCGGTGCGACGAGGGCCAGGGCCAGGGCGGCGTGTGACATCCCTCGCTCGCTCATGGGCGCGGAGTATAGCCACCGCGGGCCGCGGCGCCATAGAATGCCGCGCGTGAAGGTGACCGCCACCGACCTGCCTGGCCTCCTGGTCATCGAACCCCGGGTCTTCCGCGACGAACGGGGCTGGTTCTACGAGTCCTACCATGCCCCCCGCTACGAGGCCCACGGCGTCCCCGCGGCCTTCCTGCAGGACAACCACTCCCTCTCCTCCCGCGGGACCCTGCGGGGGCTTCACTACCAGTTCCCGCGGCTCCAGGGCAAGTTGGTCCAGGTGACCCGGGGCGAGGTCTGGGACGTGGCGGTGGACATCCGCCGGGGCTCCCCCACCTTCGGCCGCTGGTTCGGCGTCGTCCTCTCGGACGAGAACCGCCTCCAGGTCTGGGTCCCCCCGGGCTACGCCCATGGCTTCCTGGTCCTGAGCGACGAGGCCGAGTTCGTGTACAAGTGCACCGAGGTCTACCACCCGGAGGACGACCGCGGCATCCTCTGGAACGACCCGGAGCTGGCCATCCCCTGGCCCGCCGCGGCGCCCACCCTCTCGGAGAAGGACTGGCGCCACCCGGCCCTGGCCGAGGCGGAGCTTCCCCCGTTCGACTCCTCCTCCTGACCACCGTCCTGGCGGCCGTCCAGGCGGCGCTCCCCGCCCTGGACGCCGCCCGGGCCCACCGGGACGCCGGCCGCCTGGGGGAGGCCGTGGCGGCCTACGAGGCCGCCCTGGACGCGGCCCCGGACGACCTGGGGCTCTACCTGGAGGTGGCCCCCGAGCTGGCCGAGGTCCTGGCCTGGAGGAAGGAGTTCGCCCCGGCCCTGGACTACCTGGACGAGGCCCTGCGCCACCGGCCCGAGGACCGGCGGCTCCTCCGGCTCCGGGGGCAGGTCCTCGCGTGGAGCGGGCGGTTCGCCGAGGCGCGCTCGGTCCAGGAGCGGCTCCTCGCGGCGGACCCCGACGACGCCGAGGCCCACCTCAGGCTCGCGGAGCTGGACTACTGGGGCCTGGACCGGCGAGCGGCCCTCGCCCACCTGGACGCCCACGACCGGAAGCGGCCGGGCCACCTGGAGGCGCGAGACCTGCGCGGGCGGGTGGAGGCGGTGCGGCTCTCGGAGCTCTCCCTCTCCGGCGAGCACGGCTACACCGTGGACCAGCCTGACTGGGACGCCGCAGGGCTCCTCTACCGCCGGCAGCTCTCGGGGGAGTGGGCCCTCTGGGCCAAGGCCTCGGCCGTGCGCCGCTTCGACGAGACGGCCCGGACCGCGGGGGCCGGCGTGGAGCGGGCCCTGCCCTGGCGGTCCACGCTCTACGCCGCCTGGGCCCGAGCCGACGACGCCCGCTTCGTCCCCGGGGAACACCTGGAGCTGGCCCTGGCCCGGCCCCTGGCGGAGCGCTGGCACGGCGTCCTGGGCTACGAGCGGCAGCGATTCCGCGCGGGGGCGGTCCCCATCCCCTGGGCCGGCGCCTCGTGGCAGACCCACCCGCGGCTGAAGCTCTCGGGGCGCTACCTGGCAGTGGACCGGCTGGGGGCCGGCCTGGCCCACACCGTCGTGGGCGAGGGGGAATGGGGCGCCTCGGAGAGGCTCGCGGTCCTGGGCGGCTGGTCCAGCGGGGTGGACACGGGCTACCTGGTCACCAGCCTCTCGGTCCGCCCCCGACGGGTGAACGCGGTCTGGGGCGGCCTGCGCCTCGGCCCCTGGCGCGACCTGGTGCTCGAGCTGGTCTACCGCTTCCAGTACCGCGAGGACGTCTTCGCCGGCGAGGTCCTGGACGACCCCTTCACCCGGCAGGACCTCCGGGCCGCGCTGCACTACAGGTTCTGAGGAGCCGTTTCGCCTGCGCGCCTGTCCGGTCGTTCCCTTGAGTCTTTGGGTTGGACCCCCTAGCATCGCCGGCCATGGAAGGCCCGCGGACACCGGCCTACTGGGACTATCTCCGGCTGGACCGCCTCCTCTCGCTCCAGGGCGGCCTGGAGGGCGACGAGGGGCGGCTCATGACCGACGAGCTGCACTTCATCGTGGTCCACCAGGTCTTCGAGCTGTGGTTCAAGCTGGTCCTGCGGGAGCTGCGGCTGGCCCGGGACCACCTCGCCGCGCCGGTGGTCCCCGAGGGACACGTCCCCCACGTCGTCCACCACCTGCGGCGGGTGAACGAGATCCTCCGGCTGCAGGTGGACCAGTTCCGGGTCATGGAGACCCTGACGCCCCAGGACTTCCTGGCCTTCCGGGACAAGCTGATCCCCGCCAGCGGCTTCCAGTCCTTCCAGCTCCGGGAGATCGAGATCCTCCTGGGCCTGGAGGAGGAGGCCCGGGTCCCCTTCGGCGACGCGGACCCCATCGAGGTCATCCGCCGCGCGGCGGCCGCCGGCGGCGCGACCGGGGCGATGGCCTGGGGGCGCATCCAGGCGGCGAGGGGCGAGACCCACCTCCGAGGGGCGCTGGAGGCCTGGCTCGAGCGCACGCCCATCCATGGCTCGGGGCCGGCGGACCCCGGGGACGACGCCACCGTGCAGGGGTTCGTGGCGGACTACCTGGCGGCCTACGCCGGGAACCTGGAGGCCCAGGTCCCGCGGATGGCCGCCTCCCTGGAGGCGGACGAGGCCATGCTCCGGGGCCGGACCGCCGCCGACGTCGATTCCGCGAGGCGCTTCCTCGAGGCCGGGGACGTCCCCGAGGCCCAGCGTCCCAGGAGGCGGCGCGTCCGCGCGGGGGCGCTCTTCATCGAGAGCTACCGGGAGCTGCCGCTGCTGGCCTGGCCCAGGGCCCTGGTGGACTCGGTGGTGGAGCTGGAGGAGATGCTCGTCCTCTGGCGCACGCGCCACGCCCGGATGGTGGAGCGGACCATCGGCAGGCGCATGGGCACCGGCGGCTCCTCCGGGGTGGACTACCTGGACAGGACGGCCCGCGCGCGGGTCTTCGGCGACCTATGGACCGTGCGGTCCATCCTGGTGCCCCGGGACCTCCTGCCCCCCCTCCGGAAGGCCGAGGTCTACGGCTTCGCCGCCAGGCGCTAGCTCTCCGCCAGCGCCCGGAGCTCCGCGTCCGTATGGCGCAGCCGGTCGGCCAGGGCCTTGGCCAGGCTGTTCATCACCTGCTGGCCCAGCCTGGGGTGCGCGTTGGCCACCTGATCGAATCGCTCCCGGGAGAGGATGTAGATGTCCAGGGGCGTGGAGGCGATGGCGTCGGCGGACCGCACCCCCCGGTCCAGGAAGGCCATGTCCCCGAAGAAGTCGCCCCGGCCCACCGTGGCCAGGTGGTGCTCGCGTCCGTCCTTGGTCCGGAGGGCGATACGCACCGTGCCGCGCCGCACCAGGAAGACCTCATCCCCCACCTCGCCCTGGCGGAAGACCGACTCGCCCGGGGCGCAGGACCGCTCCACGATACAGGCCCGGAGGTCCTGGATGGTCTCCTCCTTCCGGTCCTTGAACAGGCCGAAGTCGTGCAGGTCCAGGGTGGGGTCGTCCTCCCGCCGGGGGCGGCCCTCCGCCTCGAGGGTGCGCTCCTCGGCCCACTCCAGGGCATCCGAGAGCTGGTTGAAGTGGAGCACGCGGCCGCCCTCCCCCAGCAACCCCACCTCCTCGAAATAGCCGCGCAGGTTCCGACCCGTGGGGAGGGCTGGCGGGAGGCCGCTCAGGAGGAGCTTCCCCCCGTGGCCCGCCAGGCGCGCCTCCATCTGCTCCAGGAGGTGGGCGGCCGTGAAGTCCACCGAGTCCACGCGCCGCAGGTCCAGGATGACGTGGCGACGCGTCCCCAGGTCGCCGTCCAGCTCCGTCAAGAGCTGGTCCGTGGTCCCGAAGAAGAGGCTGTGCTGCAGCTCGCAGACCACGGTCCGGTCGCCGGCGCGCTCCAGGACGGCCATCTCCGCGGGGAGTCGCCGCTGCTTGGAATGGACCTTGTTCCCGTAGACCCGCCTGCGGATGACCGAGGAGCGCACCTGGTCGCGGATGAAGAGGAAGATGGAGAGCGCGATGCCCACCCCGGAGGCCTGGATGAGCCCCACGGTCACGGCCACGACGATGACCACCGCGCTCACCCCGAAGTCCAGCCGGGTCGAGCCGTGGCGCAGGAGGCGGAAGGCCTTCCGGTCGAACATGCGCCAGGCCACCACCACCAGGATCCCGGCCAGGGCCGGCTTGGGGGTCCAGGCCACGAGCGGGGCCAGGGCCAGGTAGGCCACCAGGACCAGGACGCCCTCGACGATGCCCGAGAGGCGGGTGCGGCCACCGCTGGCGATGTTGACCAGGGTCGCCCCGGAGGTCCCGGCGCCGGGGACGCCGCCGGCGATGGCCGAGGCCAGGTTCGCCACCCCCTGGGCCACCAGCTCCCGGTTGGAGCGGTGGCGGGTCTGGGTGAGGGCGTCCACGATCACGCAGGTCTTCAGGGTATCGATGGAGAGGAGCACCGAGAGGGTGGCGGCCGGGACCAGGAGCTCGCGCAGCTCGTGGGTCCCCAGGCCGCGCAGGCCAGTCCATCGCGCCTGGAGGGCCTCCAGTAGCGACCCGCCGGCGCCCCCGATGGGGCCCACGACGCGGTGGTTCGCCTCCAGGGCGCGCAGCTCCGGCAGCAGGGCCGCCAGGCCCAGGTAGGCCAGCACCCCCGCCGCGAGGCCGAGGATGGCCGGCGGGACCGCCCTGGTGAGGCGCGGCCCCAGGGCCATGCCCACGATGGCGGCCAGGCCCACCCCCAGGCCCGGGAAGTCCCAGATCGACGGCGAGGCCACGCCCTCCCAGAGCCCGGTGGCCTTGGGCAGGCCCAGGAGGCTGGGGAGCTGCTTCAGGAAGATCACGATCCCCACCCCGCTCATGTAGCCCGTGACCACCGGATAGGGGATGAACTTGATGAGGGTCCCCCCCCGCAGCGCGCCGTAGAGGACCTGCAACGCGGCCGACATGAGGGCCGCCAGGGTCATGAGGACGAGGATGCGGTCCAGCGGCGGCGCGGCCCCGTCCGTGCCCTGGGCCAGGCCCGCCGCCAGGGCCCCCATGACCGCCGCCGCAGGGGCGCAGGGCGCCGTGATGAGGGCCTGGGTCCCGCCCAGGGCGGGACCCACCACCCCCAGCACCGCCGCTCCCACCAGGCCCGCCAGGGCCCCCTGTGCGGTGGCCTCCGGCCCCAGGGCGGCGAAGGTGGCGACGCCGAAGGCGATGGCCGACGGCAGCGCTACCAGGGTGGTGGCGAACCCGCCCCAGAGGTCGCCAGACCAGCCCGACCGAGCCGATGTCGCCTGCGACTCCATCCGCCTCCCCCCTTGTGCCCTCGCCTTCCGTCGCGGGGGCGAATCCTATCCGAAAGGATGCGCCGCTGCCTACGGGGTGGGGTGGGCCCCGGTACACGACAGCGTGCAGAGGATCGTGGCCCGGGGCGAGGGCGTGGGCGTGAGCGTGGGCGTGGGCGTGAGCGTGGGCGTGGGC
>JACQVX010000133.1 GCA_016209495.1 Planctomycetota bacterium | reverse complement strand
TGGCCGGGCTGGAGGCGGTCCGGGGAGGCCAGGAGGCGGCGGTTGGCCTCGAAGATCCGCCTCCACCGGCGCCCATCCCCCAGGGTCCGCTTGGCGATCCCCGCCAGGGTATCGCCCGCCTCGACCCGGTAGACGCGTCTCCCGATTGCCTCGGGGTTGGGCGGGTCCTTCCGGTAGACAGGCCGCGGCGGCTCGATCTCACGGCGGTCGAACACGGCGAAGTCAGAGGCGAGGATCGCCATCAGCCGGGGCTCGGGGCGCACGGGCTCCCGCGGCCAGGTGCGCTCCAGGCGGGCGGCGGCGAGGGCCAGTCCCCCCGCGAGCCCCAGCAGGACCCACCTCCACGACGTGCCCACCCCGAAGACCCTCCGTGGCCCCCGCGGGGCCCTCGCCAGGCATGACTCGGACCCCCTCATGCATATCGGCCGGACAGGCGCGGAACTGCGGGGGGGACGTCGGGGGGGGGCCGTCTTCGGGCCAGCCCCGAGCCAAGGGTTATGGTTAGCGTCCCGTCTTCTCCGCGGTGCGGTCCTCGACGGCAGGGTTCCGGCGCTGGTCCTGGGGCGAGCGGGCCCCGTCGGTCGTGTCGAGGCGGCGCAGGAGGGCCTCCACCTCCGCCGGGGTGGTCCCGAAGGGGACATAGGTGGCGGTCTGGCCCTCCTTGAGCGCCTCCACGGGCGTGAGGAGCCGGTCGCTGGTGGCCTGGCCCGCCCGGATCGTCAGGCTGCGGCTGATGGAGTTGACGATGCGCACCTCGCCCACGGTGCTCGCCACCCCCAGGCCGCGATCGTCCAGGTGCACCCCCCACAGGCCGGCGTGGGCGTGGGTCGTGGCGGCGCGGGTGTGGACCCGGAAGTCGGAGGTCCGCGCGCCCACCCCCGGCCGCCCCGGGAGCCCGGGGTCGGCGAGCCCCTCCATGGTGATGCCCAGCCGCTGGCTCAGGTCGGAGGGGAAGTAGCGCTGGTAGACCAGGACCTCGCCCACGGCCAGGTCCACCCGGGTGACGAGGGCCTCTCCCTCCCAGTGGAACCCCTCCAGCTTGAACTGGGTCAGGGCCCCGGCCCGGACCACGCTGTCGTCTCCGAGCTGGAGGACCGCGCGGGCGTGAAGTCCCGAGACCAGGCGGGCGCCGGGGAGGACCTCGTCGCCGGCCTTGAGGGGACGCCAGGTCGCCATGGCCGGGCCGGCGAGGGCCCCGGGGGGGAGGACCTCCACCAGACCCTCGACGAGCCTGGCCAGCACCCTGGGAGAAGTGCTGGGCGCCGCAGGGACGGCCGGGGCCGGGGTGGGCGGCGGCGCCGGGGGCGTGGTGCCCTCCTGGGCCGCCAGGGGACGCGAGACGACCAGGAGGAGGGCCAGGGCCAGGGCCAGGCGCCGGATCATCACTGGATCTCCTCCCCGCGCCGCCAGCGCTCGGCCCGGTCCAGCGTGGCGATGAGCTCGACCCCGTCCACCACCTCGCCCCGGGGGCCTTCCCGGATGACCCCGGTGTATTGCAGCTCCCTCAAGTAGTATCGCTCGTAGGAACGCTGCATGAGCCGCAGGAGCCGGAGCATCACGCCCCCTTTCACCTCCAGGGTCTGGCCCATCATGTAGGCCAGCATCCCTCGGGTGACCGGGGTCGAGGCCTCCAGCTCCCAGTCGGCGGAGAGCAGTCGCTGGCCGGCCTTGCGGCGCAGGCACCAGGCGATTCGCTCCTCGAAGCTCATGGGGCGGTCGTGGCCCTCCACGAGGAGCATCATGCCGCGCAGCGCGTCCTCGAGGGTGGCGACCTTCCGGAAGGGCAGGTCGCGGAGGAAGGAGACATCCTCCTTCGGGCCCTCGGCGGGGGTCGGGGCTGGCGTCGGGACCATCTCCGGTGCCGGTGCCGGTGCCGGGGTGTCCTCCTGGGCCGCCATGGGAGGCGCAACGACCAGAAGGGAGGCCAAGGCCACCAGGGCGAGTCTAGAAGCTGAGCGTGAGATGGGCGGTCGCATACTGCCGGTCCTCGGAATCAGGGAAGGCGTCGCCGGGGAAGAAGATCCCCCACTGGCCGCCCACGGCCAGGTCGGAGGCCATGCGCCAGGCGAGGTAGGCGTCCACCTCCTGGCCCACGTTCCGCTCCTTGCGGGTGGCCAGGGAGTCGCTGATGCCCGCGCCCACCTCGTCCTTGCGGTAGCTGTAGGCCACGCCTCCCAGCTCCAGCCGGCGCAATGCCCGCACGCGGCCGAGGGGCCGCGCGGAGACCCCCGCGGCCACGACCTCCAGGTTGCTGACGAGAGGCTGGAAGGCGACGCCGGTCTGGACCCATCCGAAGGCGTTGAAGCCCGTGTCGTCGGTCCCCCGGCGGTTCCCCCCGATGGTGTTGGTGGGGCTGGCTCGCTCCGGGTCCCCGCTCGCCCAGATGTACTGGCCGTGGAAGCGGACGTGCTCGGGCCCCGGGACGAACCACTCCGCGCCGCCGTTCAGGGCGTGGGCCTGGATGTCGTCGGGGACGCGGGAGGCCCCATTCGCCATGGAATTCCCGTTCTCGAAGACGTACTCGGCGCTATAGCGCAGCCGCCGGGCCACCAGCTCGCCCGTCGCGCCGGCCCCGTAGTAGTTGGAATCGTACCGGAAGGCCTGGGCCGGGACGTCCGGTCGCTCCTGGTTGGAATCCCGCTGGAGCACGGCGAAGAGGTAGGGCTCCTGCGACGAGAGGAAGTTCCTGAGGCGAAGCTCTCCCCCGTAGAAGAACCGCTTCGTGGTGTCCCCGTTGGGGCGCGAGAAATCCAGGTCGTCGTGGCCCAGGACGCTGCGCGCACCGATGCCGCGCAGCTCCACGTTGCCGCGGTTGTGGCGCAGCTCCGCCCCGTCGAATACGTCGTTGAGGACCAGCCCGCTCCCCAGGTCCAGGTACTGGCGGCCGACCGTGAGGTCCAGGGTGCGGTCCGCCCCCAGGCGCTCCCCGAGCAGCCCGGCGGCCTCCAGGCGGTACCAGGCCAGGTCCAGGTTCGGTCCGATGACGTCGTCCTCGTCCGCCCGGAAGTTGTCCCCCGGGTTGTAGTCCACGTAGGTGGCGCGGCCCCGGACGTAGAGGGTGTGGGTCTCGCGGAGGTGGAGGCCCGTCCAGAGCCTGAGGTCGTGGTCCCTCAGGGTGCGGCGGCCCGTGGTGGGGACCCCGGTGTCGAAGGCGGTGGCGGTGGACCGGACCCACGCCCCGTAGTCGCTGTGGAAGCCGCGCTCCAGGGATCGCAGGATCTCCGTCTCGCGCAGCTCCCGCTGGCGCTCCAGCTCCGCCGCCCGGCGCTCCGCCGCTGTCTGGGCGGACGCTGTCCCCGCCGCCCACAGGACCAAGACCAGCACCCACGCGCTTCGCGTCATCACTCGCTCGCAACCTCCGGTCGCTCGCTCACGATCGTCGTCGATGCCCCCGTGTCACGGATGCCCGCGATGAGGGGGTCGAAATATACCGAATGCCCCTTCGCGGGTGCAAAGGGAAAACGTATCATGCCCACCCGCAACGCACCTCGCAGGGAGACACCCATGACCGAGCCCCAGCCCCCGCGTTTCCGCGTCCTCGTGGTGGACGACAATCGCACCACCCTGGACCTCATGCGGGAATTCTTCAGCGTCATCCACGACTATCGGGTGGAGGTGACGGTGGCCACGGGGGGGAAGGAGGCCCTGGACCGCGTGCGCGCGGAGCCCTTCGACCTGGTGTTCACCGACGTCATGATGCCGGGCATGGACGGATTCGATCTGCTATCCCGGTTGGTGAAGGAGCGTCCCGGACTCCGGGTGGTGGCCATGACGGCCTATGACGACGTCTTTCGCGCCCAGAAGGCCAGGGACCTGGGGGCCTTCGAATTCCTCCAGAAGCCCTTCACCGTCGCCGAACTGACCCGCGTCCTGGACCGGGTGCGCGTCGAGGGGTCCTGACCGCCCGTGGCGCCTCCCCGCGTCCTCGCCCGTCGCACGGCGTACCGGGGGCGGCACTTCGACCTGGAGGTCCTGGACCTGGAGGGACCCGGGGGCGACCGCTACCGGCGGGACGTCGTGAGGCACCCGGGTTCGGCGGTCGTGCTGCCGTTGACCGATGCGGGGGAGGTGGTGCTCCTCCGGCAGTATCGAGTGGCCGTGGGGCGGTGGATCTGGGAGGCGCCCGCCGGGACGCTCGAGCCCGGGGAGCGGCCGGAAGTCTGCGCCCGCCGAGAGCTGGAGGAGGAGGCGGGGCTCCGCTGCCGCCGGCTGCGTCGCCTGGTCTCCTTCTATCCCGCCCCGGGGATGACCGACGAGCGGATGCACCTCTACCGGGCGGAGGGCCTTCGCCCGGGCCGGGTGCGGCGGGATCAGGGGGAGCTCATCTCGCGGGTGCGCGTCTTCCGCCCCTCGGAGCTGGCGGCCATGGTCGCCACGGGGCGGATCCGCGACGGAAAGACCCTGCTGGGCCTCTGGTGCATTTTGCGTTTGACAGGGGATGGCGGCCCCCCTATCATGCCGCCCCCGAAACGGCGCAAGGACTCCTGACATGTGGACTTGCGGGATGCGGGCGTTGCCCGGGAGATGGGACCGGCTTGGAGAGAGAGGTCAAGCTGTCCGTCAACCTGCGTCACCAGGACGGCGGCGTGGTGTGCGTGGATATGGTGGGGTTCGTGGACCGGCACACCATCAAGGGCCTCGAGGACTCGATCCGCCAGCTCCTCGACGAAGGCCATCGGCGGATCGTCATCAACTTCGACAAGCTTCAGTACATCTCGAGTGACGGCATCTCGCTCTTCATCTCCTACCTGATCAAGATCCGGAAGGAGAAGGGCGACATCAAGTTCTGTAACCTGAAGGCCGAGGGAAAGACGGTGCTCTCGGTCCTGGGCCTCCAGAACCTGTTCCAGAACTTCGCGTCGGAACCGGAGGCCATCGAGGCCTTCGACAAGGTCGAGAGAGTGAAGTCCATGAAGAAGCTGGAGGTCACGTGGCGTCGGCCCGTCGAGGACGTGTGCGTCGTGGAGCTGAACGGCTTCATCGACAAGCACACCATCAACGTCCTGGACGAGGCCATCGAGAAGATCACCAAGGAAGGCACCCACCGCCTCGTGATCAACTGCGACCAGCTCACCTACATCTCCTCCAACGGGATCGGCGTCTTCATCTTCTACCTGCCGAAGGTCCGGAAGCAGAAAGGCGACATCAAGTTCTGCAACCTCCAGAACCAGGGGCGCACGCTCCTTACGGTGCTGGGCCTGCACAACATGTTCGAGACCTTCGATACCGAGGAGAAGGCCGTGGCGGCCTTCTCCGGCAACTGACCTCGCCGCCCCGCGTCCCCTGCCGCGGCGGGTCCCTCGGGAGAACCGCCATGAACCGCCTCTCTCCCCGCACCAGCGCCGGCCCCATCGCCCTGGGGCTCGCCCTTGCCGCCATGCCGGTCCTCGCCCAGGACGGCGCGGAGGGCCTGCGTCGCAGGGCCGAGGCGGTCCAGGCCCGCGTGGCCGCCATCCGGGGCCTGGAGTTCCGCGCGGAGGTGGCCAAGGGGGTCAAGGACCCGGCGGAGCTGGCGGCCTACCTGCGGGCGGGACTCGACCGGGACTTCCCCGCGGAGCAGGCCGCGGGCTACGCCCAGGTCTACCGTACCCTGGGGCTCATCCCGGAGGACCTGGACCTCCGGGCCGCGGTGGAGGCCCTGCTCACGGAGCAGATCGCGGGCTTCTACGACCCGCGGACGCGGGAGCTCTATCTCATCGACCGGCCCATGGAGGGTCCCCAGGAGGCCATGCTCATGGCCCACGAGCTGACCCACGCCCTCCAGGACCAGCATTTCGACCTGGAGCCGCTCATGGGGTCCATCCGCGGGGACGAGGACCGCAGCCAGGCCCTCAAGGCGGTGGTGGAGGGCGAGGCGACGCTCGTCATGTTCGCATGGCTCTCCGAGGAGATGGGCGGAGGCCCCGCGGACCCGGCGCGCCTGCCGGACGTCGGGGGGCTACTGCGCATGCAGGAGCGCCTGGGCCGCCTCATGGGCGGCGCCTCGCGGGCCCCGCCGATCCTCCAGGAAACCCTCAGCTTCTCCTACTCCCGTGGCGCCACCTTCGTCCAGCGCGTCCTGCGGGAGGGCGGCTGGGAGGCGGTCTCCAGGCTCTATGACGACGGCCCCACCTCCACCGAGCAGGTCCTCCACCCGGAGCGGTTCCTGCGCGAGCGGGACTACCCGACGCGGGTGATCCTCCCGCGGCTGGACCCGGCCCTGGGGGAGGGGTGGTCCGAGACGCTGGCCGACGGCCTGGGGGAGCTGGAGGTGGACATCCTCCTCAGAGGCTTCCTGGACGACGAGGCGGCGAGCCGGGCCTCCTGGGGCTGGGACGGCGATGGCTTCCGCGCCCTGAGGGGGCCCGAGGGCCGGGAGGTCCTGGCCTGGGTGACGGTCTGGGATTCGGAGAAGGACGCCCGGGAATTCGAGGAGGCCTATGGCGAGGTTCGCTCTCGCCGGGGCCTGGACCCGGAGGACGGGGGCCTCTGGCGGGACGGAGACGTGGTTCGGGTGCTCCACGGGACGCGGCCCGAGGAGACGGCCCGCCTGGCGGCCCTGCTCCTCGCGGAGACGCGGCGCGTCGTCACCGACGAGCGGCCCCTGGCCTCGGCCCCTGCCCCGGGCGCGCCCGGCGCGACGCCGGAGGGCGGCCCCCTGAGCGCCCCGGCCCCGCTCGCCGGGCCGGTCCGCTCCGAGCCCACCCCCTGGACGGACGCGGGCCGTGGCGTGCGGCTCACGGTCCCGGCGGGCTGGGCCGAGACCACCTTCGACGACCCCAGGCTGGACGAGTTCCTGGTGGTGGCCTTCGCCCACCCGGCGACGCCCGGGGCCTTCGCGGGCCTGCTGGAATACCCCGTGCCCTACGACCTGGAGATCATCCGAAGGGCCTCGGACGAGTACATCCGGCGCTTCGTCCGGGACTTCAGGGTCCTCTCCCGGCGCGACCTGGACCTCTGCGGCCTGGACGCCCACCGGGTGGATTTCGAGGGCACGGTGCCGGCGCTCGGGGGGGACTGGACGCCTCGGTCCGAGGTCCCCGCCGCCTCGAGCCGGGGGCGGAGTCGGGGCTGCGCCGTGGTGGTGGCCGGGGAGGTCTCCATGTACCTCTTCCTCGGCTTCGCCCCCTTGGAGGCCTACGAGGCCCTCGCGGCGGACTTCGATCTCGTCGTCTCCTCCCTGGCGCTCGGGGAGGGTGCGGCCCCCGCGGAAGGGTCGCCGGTGCCCCCGGAACTGGCCGCCCCGGCGGCCCCGGCGGCCCCGGCCTCGGGCCCCGAGGTCCGGGACGCGGCCGGACTCTTCGTCCTCCATCGCCCGGAGGGCTGGGAGGGTGAGGCGGTGCGTGAGGAGGGTCCCTACCTGCGGGCCCGGCTGCGAGGCCCGGGGGGCGTGGAGGTCCTGGTGGTGGTGAGCCCGGAGCTGGGGCGAGGCGGCCTGGACGAGGCCGCGGCGACCCTGCGTCGCCAGCTCCCCCTGGTCCGCGCCGGCTACCGGTCCCTGGGGGGAGGCGCCCTCACGGTGGCCGGGCGGGCCGCCCGCGAGTTCCGCTACGAGGCGACCTCGCGGGAGGGCGGCGCCGAGCGGACCCGGGAGGTCCTGCTCCTCGACGGGGGGCGCCGCGTGGTTCTGCGCCTGGGCGGGAGGCCGGAGGCGGTGGAACGGGCCTCGGCGGGTTTCGACGCGGTCCTGGCCTCGTTCCGCCTGGGGCCCGAGGAGACGCCCGAGGCGCCCGGGGGGCCGTTGCGCCGCGGTTTTCGGGCCATCGCGGCCGCCGAGCGCAGGCGGGCCTTCGGCCCGCCGAGCGAGGAGCGGCCCGCCGGTGACGGGCCGCGTCGGTCGCAGCCCTTGCCGGTAGGCAAGGGAGGGCCGCAGGCCGAGCTTCGCGAGGCCGAGGCCATCGCGGCCCTGCCGGCCGGCGAGGACTGCCCCATCTGCGGCGAGCCCACGGAGCCGGGGACCGAGCGCTGCGGGGCCTGCGGGGCGGCCCTCGACCCCGCCTCCGAGGGGGGGCCGCGGGAGGCGGACTCCCCCTACGACGAGAAGGCGGAGATCCTCGCCCAGGTCCCGGAGGTCTGCGAGCGCCTGGAGGCCATGGTGGGGCTCGAGTTCCGGTCGGAGGTCTCCGTGGGCTTCAAGGACCGGGAGGCCCTGGGGCGCTACATCTCGGAGACCGTGGACCGCGACATGACCGAGGGCCAACTCTCCACCGCGACGGCCATCTACCGGGGTCTGGGCCTCGTCCCGGCGGAGTTCGACCTCAAGCGGTCCCTGGTGGAGCTCTACACCGAGCAGATCGGCGGGTTCTACGACCCCAAGACCAAGCAGATGTACCTCATCGAGGGGCCCTCCATCTACGAGCAGACCATGACCCTCTCCCACGAGCTGACCCACGCCCTGCAGGACCAGCACTTCGACCTCCGGGCCATCCTGGAGGAACACAAGGACGACGACGACGCGGTGGTGGCGCGGCAGGCCCTCATCGAGGGAGAGGGGACCCTGGCCATGATCGCCTACGCCCCCGGGGGGCTCGAGCGGCTCCGGCAGATGCCCGACGTCTCGGCCATCGTCGGGATGATCGAGAGCGGCATGAGCGGGCCCCAGACCCCCGTCCTGCAGCGCTCCCCGGCCATCCTGCGCGAGTCCCTGGTCTTCCCCTACCTCAAGGGCCTGTCCTTCGCCCACCGGCTCCTCCGGGAGGGAGGCTGGAAGGCCATCGGCGCGGCCTACGGCGAGCTGCCCTCCTCCACCGAGCAGCTCCTCCACCCGGAGAAATACGTGGCCGAGCGGGACGAGCCCCTGCGGCTGCGGTTCGCGGGGCTCGAGGCCGCCCTGGGCGAGGGCTGGGAGTTCCTGGGGGCGAACACCCTGGGCGAGTTCCAGACCCGGGTCCTCTTCGAGGGCTCCTTCGACCGGTCGACTGCGGCCGACGCCGCGGCGGGCTGGGATGGGGACCGGGTGGCGGTGCTACGGCGGGGCAAGCCCGTGGAGGCGACGACCGGGGCCACCGTCGTGGGGGCGGGGGGGCCCGTCCTCGTCTGGGGCTCCACCTGGGACACGGAGGGCGACGCCCGCGAGTTCGCCGGCTCCTACAAGAAGCACCTGGAGGCCCGCTTCCCCGCGCGGGAGCTGGCCGCCTCGGAGAAGGGGCGCCACTATCGGTGGGACGAGGGCGGGCTCTCCACCTGGGTGGAGCTCAGGGGGGCCGACGTCCTAGTGATCCATGACGCCCCCGCCGACCGGCTGGAGGCCCTGGTGGGGGCCGCCTGGGGCGGCCTGGTCCGCGAGACCGTGAGGCCGAAGGCGGCCGCGCCCGAAGGCCCCGGGGGGGGTAGCGAGGGGGAGTAGGGGACCGGAGGGCGGGTTCGCCCCCGCCCCCCCACGCCCCGCCCCGCCCCGCGCCGCGGACGGATGTGATCAGCAAGCACGACATCGGCTTCGCCCGCATCGCCGTCAAGAACGGCTTCCTGACCGACGAGAAGTCGGAGCAGGTCTTCGACTACCTGCGCAGCGCCCGGGAGTTCTCCGACGACCCCATGCCCATCGAGAACATCGTGGTCTCCCAGGGCTTCATGACCAACGAGCAGGCCACGGCCGTCTCCCTGGCCTACCAGCGCCTGCGGCGGGACGCGGAGAAGAAGCGCTGGGCCATCGCGGGCTACGAGATCTACAACAAGCTGGGCGAGGGCGGCCTGGGCGTGGTATTCAAGGCCAAGCAGATCTCGATGAACCGCCTGGTGGCCCTCAAGATCCTCCACAAGCGCTGGGTCAACGACGAGGAGTTCAAGAAGCGCTTCCTGGTGGAGGCCCGCCTGGTGGGGAAGCTCTCGCACCAGAACCTCATCAAGGTCTACGACGTGGGGCGGGAGGACTGGAAGTACTACTTCTCCATGGAATACGTGGAGAACGTGACCGTGGAGGAGATGATCGAGCGCGGCCACGGGGGCATGGGGATCGCCGAGGCGACGGACATCGTGATCCAGACCCTGCGGGCGGTGAAGTACCTCATGGGCTACGACATCGTCCACTGCGACATCAAGCCCTCGAACATGCTGATCTCCACCGACGGCGTGGCCAAGCTGGGCGACTTCGGCTTCGTCAAGAGCAAGATCGACATCAAGGTCACGGACGAGGGTTCGGTTCTGGGGACCCCGGACTACATCTCGCCGGAGCAGGCCCTGGGCGAGGCCGTGGACTTCCGGAGCGACATCTACTCCCTGGGGACCACCTACTACCACATGGTGACGGGACAGACCCCCTACGAGGGCACCGTCTCCACCAAGATGCGCCGCCACATCAAGGGGGACGCCCCGAATCCGGCGGAGATCAAGCCGGAGCTGCCGCGCCGGGTCTGCGAGGTCGTAGTGAAGATGATGGCCCGACGCAAGGAGGACCGGTACCAGTCCACCGAGGAGCTGTTCGCGGACCTGGAGCGCGTGAAGGCGGAGGCCGTCCAGGCCCGCTCCGCCGACCGGGAAGCCTCGGGGGCAGCGCGGTCCCAGGCGCCCGGGGACGAGGTCTCGCGCCTCCGGCGCCAGCTCGTCCTCTGGCGCGCCCTCTCGGCCGCGGCCCTCGCCGCCGCCGCCACCCTGGCCGCCCTCTTCCTGACATAGCCCGTCGAAACCTCCCGGCCCGTCCCCGTGTAACGAGGACAGGCGGCCCCCGGTCCCGGGGGCGCCGGGAGGTGATAGCCATGAAGCGAACCGGAAAGGTGGCCCTCATGGGGGTCGTCGCGCTCGGTCTCATCCCGCTCCTGGGCTTCGGCTCGGCGGGTCTGGCCCGGGGGCCCGGCGGCGAGGTGGAGAAGGTGGAGGCCATGTTCTCCCTCGTGAAGAAGGTCTACGAGGCCTGCGGCAAGCGCGAGGGGGCGGTGGTCCTGGCGGTCATCCACATCCAGGAGCTGGGCAAGAAGGGCAAGG
This sequence comes from Planctomycetota bacterium, assembly GCA_016209495.1. Taxonomy (GTDB): domain Bacteria; phylum Planctomycetota; class JACQVX01; order JACQVX01; family JACQVX01; genus JACQVX01. The sequence continues at coordinate 4,620 of JACQVX010000133.1, read as the reverse complement.
TGGACGCCCCGGCGGCCCTAGCCGCGATCTACGAGTCGGTGAAGGACGACCGCCAGCTCGCCAGCTTCGTGGGCTTCGTCCTGGCCAACGTGCAGAAGGACTCGGGCGACCACCCCGCGGCCCTAGAGACCCTGAACTCCATAGTCGACCTGAACGTCAACGCCGAGAGAGAGTGACCTCGGCGGCGGCTTCCCCTCCCGGGCCCTCCCGAATAGGATCGAGGAGGGAACGGGAGGGGGGCGCCGAGCTTGCTCTACTACCTGGGAAAGTCCCTGGAGGTCCTGGGGCTCATCACGGTCCCCATGGCCGTCCTCGTCGGGGAGAGCGGCGTCCCCGGGGCGGCTCGCCAGGAGTGGGCCGTCCTAGCCCTGGGTGGGGGGCTCTTCCTCCTCGGGTGGCTCCTGGAGCGCCGGTTCGGCCATTCCCGGGGGTAGCGGTTCCGCCAGGGTATCGGGCTTGCCCGAGGAGGCGGGTGCCCCCGAGGCCACCGCCGACTCGGCCAGGGCGTCGTCGATGAGCCTGCTGATCCGGATGACGCCGGCCACCGAGGGGTCGTAGACGAAGTGGATGCGTGGCGTCTGGCGGGTGGTCAGCCGGCGGGCCACCTCGGTGGAGAAGTGGCCTGTGGCATGCTCCAGGAAGTGGAGCACTCGCGAGACCTCTCCCTCGTCCCCCAAGACAGACACGTAGACCTTGCAGTGCTTCAGGTCCCCGGTGAGCTGCACCCGGGTCACGGTGACGAAGCCCGCCCTCGGGTCCTTCACGTGCCGCTGGAGCAGGGTGGAGACGATGACCTTGATGCGGCTCTGCAGCCGTTCGACTCTCACGGACATGGTGCGCCCCTGAATAGCTCCAGGTCGTAGTCCACCAGGGCGGCGTCGGGGTCCCGCCGGACCAGGTCCACCACCTTGCACAGGGCCGCGTCGATGACCCGCCCCTCGTTCCCCACCGCGGCCACCCCCAGGACGGCCGACCGGTGGAGGTCCAGGTCCTCCACCTCGGAACAGGCGACGTTGAACCGCGCCCGGATCCGGTCCACCAGCGATTTCACCACCCTGCGCTTTTCCTTGAGGCTCCGGGCGCCGGGGATGGAGAGCCTGAGGGAGAGGGCTCCGATCACCATGGAACGGTAGCCACCGGGGCGGCCGATCGCGCTACAGGGTCCGGGCCACCTCGCGGATGGTGTAGACCTCGATGACGTCCGCCTCCTTGATGTCCTCGTAATTCGCGAGCTTCATGCCGCACTCCATCCCCTCGCGTACCTCGCGCACGTCGTCCTTCACGCGGCGCAACGACTCGATGCGTCCGGTCCATGCGACGATCCCGTCGCGCACCAGGCGGCAGGGGGCTCCTCGCTCGGCCCGTCCGTCGCGGACGAGGCAGCCCGCCAGGTTGCCCAGCTTGGAGGAGCGGAAGACCTTCATGACCTCCACGTGGCCGATGACCTCCTCGACCTCCTCGGGCTCCAGGAGCCCCTCGATGGCGGCCTTCAGCTCGTCGGTGGCCTTGTAGATCACCTGGTAGGTGCGGACCTCCACGCCCTTCTGCTCGGCCAGCATGCGCGCCCGGGCGTCCGCGATGACCTGGAAGCCGATGATGACGGCGTCGGAGGCGTCCGCCAGGAGGACGTCGCTCTCCGTGATTCCACCCACCGCCGCGTGGAGGATCCGGACCTTCACCTCCTCGTGGGAGAGGTCGCTGAAGGCCTTCTGGAGGACCTCGACCGAGCCCTGCACGTCGGCCTTGACGATGAGACGGATCTCCTTGACCTTGCCCGCCTCGATCTGGCTGAAGAGGTTGTCCAGGGTCACGTGGCTCTGGCGCGCCGCCAGGGCCTCGTCGCGCTGGCGCCGCCCGCGATCCTCCGAGATGTCCCGGGCCCTGTCCATGTCGTCCAGGACGTAGAACTTGTCCCCCGCCTCCGGGAGTGTGCCGAAGCCGCTCACCTCGCAGGCGAGGCTAGGGCCGGCCTCCTTGATGGCCCTGCCCGTGTGGTCGTGGACCGCCCGCAGCTTCCCGTAGGAGCCTCCGGCGATGATCACGTCACCCTTCCTGAGCGTCCCGTCCTGGATCAGCACCGTGGCGACCACGCCCTTGCCCTCGGAGACATGGGCCTCGATGACCACGCCGCGCGCGTTCCGTTCAGGGTCGGCCGCCAGGTTCATCTCCTCGGCCATGACCGTGAGCCCCAGGAGCAGGTCCTCCACCCCCTGGCCCGTGAGGCCGGATACCTCGAAGAACTCCGTGTCGCCACCCCAGTCCCTGGGGTTCAGCCCCTGGGAGGCGAGCTGCTGGCGTGCCTTCAGGACGTTGGCGTTGGGCTTGTCCACCTTGGTGATGGCCACCACCATGGTGACGCCCGCCGCCCTGGCGTGGTGGATAGACTCGATGGTCTGGGGCATGACGCCGTCGTCCGCGGCCACCACCAGGACGACCAGGTCCGTGGCATGGGCCCCGCGGGCCCGCATGGCGGTGAAGGCCTCGTGGCCCGGCGTGTCCAGGAACGTGATGCGGCGCCCGTCCGGCAGCTCGATACTGTAGGCGCTGGTGTGCTGGGTGATCCCGCCCGCCTCGCCGGCGGCCACGTTGGTCTTGCGGATGCGGTCCAGGAGGGTGGTCTTCCCGTGGTCCACGTGGCCCAGGATCGAGACCACCGGCGGCCTGGAGACCCGCGGGCCTCCGCCCGGTTCCACGGCCACCAGCTTCTCCAGCTCCCCCTCGACGTCCTTCTTGCGGATCTCGATCTCGCAGTCGTAGGCGATACCCAGGGTCTCGACCGCCGACTCCGGGAGGAAGTCGTTGATCTTGACCAGGAGCTTCTCCTCGATCATGAGCCTCTTGATCAGCTCGTTGGCCTTCACCCCGAGCTGGTTCGCCAGGTCCTTCACGCTCACCGGGAGGGAGACGACGACCCGCTCGGGCCGCTGGAAGCCGGCCTGCTCCTCCCCCTCGTCCTTCTTCTTCTTCCGGTGGCGGTCGCGGACGGGGGGCATGATGGCCACCCCACGTCGCTCGCGGCCCCGGTCCTTGAAGTTGAATCGCTCGATCCCCCGCTTACGGGGCTGGTCCTTCCCCGTCAGGGGGGAGGCCGGGTCGCCGGCCGCAGGGGCCTGCGGGGAATCACCGCCGACGCCGCCACGGGCGGAGGAGCGGAGGCTGGCCACGATGGGTCTGGCGGTCCGTGAGAGGTCGCGGAACCCGACGATGCGTGCCCCGGTGGCCGGCTCCTGGCGGTCCTTCCTGGCACCGCGGCCGGTGGCCCGGCGGGGCTCCCCCGCCTTCGGACTCGGCGGCGGCACCGTCACGGGGGGCGGTCCCTCCGGCGAGGACGCCTCCTCGGGCGGCGGCCCCTCCTGGACGCCCGGGGGCTCGGGGGCGTGCGACACCCCCACCAGGATGGGCTCTGCCTCGATGCCCTCCACCGGGGTCTCGGCCGACCCCACGGACGGCTCACCCGATGGCCCGGCCGCGGCCTCCTCGATGGCGGGCAAGGCCTCCATCGGCGTCTCGACCGTCGCCGCCATAGGGCCGGCCGCCTCTGTCGGCTCCGTACTGGATCCGACGGCGCACACATCGAGGGTCTCCGGGGTTGCGAGGGGTGCCTCGGCCGTGCATTCCGCCGGAGCAAGGGTGGGCGGCACCTCGAACCCCGCGTCCCCCGGCGCGCCGGGTTCGCCCGCCGGCTCCGCGGGGACCTCGGAGGTGGGTTCCTCCGGGGCAATGGGCGGCTCCTCCGGGACGGGGGGCCGGGCCGCCAGCTCCTCCGCCCTCCGGCGCTCCTCGGCCTCCAGGGCGAAGGTGCGCGTGCGGGCCTCCTCCTCGGACCGCCGGGCCGCCTCCTGCTCCGCCGCCAGCCTCTCGCGCACCCAGGAGAGGGACTCGGTCCCGATGGGCTGCCTCTTCTGGGTCCTGTAGTCGGTATAGAGGCGGTTGGCCTCCTCCTCGTCCATGGTGCTGGAGTGGCTCTTGACCCGGATGCCGTTGTCCTTGAGCCAGGTGAGGAAGACCTTGCTCGAGACGCCGAGCTCCGTGGCGATCTGGTGGACGCGGACCTTGGGCTTGGCCAACGCTAGGCTCCTTCGTGGCCCGGGTCGGCCCCCTCGCGGGCCGCAGCCGGCTCCGCCGGGGTCGCGGAGATGACTACAGGATCGGCGGGATCGGCGGGGTCGGCGGGATCGGCGGGGGTCGCGTCTCCGGGCGTCCCGCCGCCCTCTCGACGCGGCGTCTCTTCGCTGGGGGCGGATGCCCCCTCCACGGGAGAGGGCGCGTTCGTCGGTGGGGGAGGGCCCTTGCCGCGGACCAGGGCCTCCAGGGGGTTCATGGGCGACTCGGCGTGGGCGGGTGCCGCGCCCTCCGCGGCGGCGCCGGCGGTCCGGCGGCCGCCCAGGGGGTTCTCCACCCGCGCCCCGCTGGCCAGGGCCTGGAAGTGGTTCTCCTCGCTCTGCCGGTCCTGGCTCGGGCAGGCGATGTTGATGTCCCACCCGGTGAGCTTGGCCGCCAGGCGGACGTTCTGGCAACGCTTTCCGATTGCGAGAGAGAGCTGATCCTCCTGTACGAGGACCGTGGCCTTCTGGTGGTCGTAGTCCAGGGTGATGGAGGTGATCTCGGCCGGCTTCAGCG
>JACQVX010000140.1 GCA_016209495.1 Planctomycetota bacterium | reverse complement strand
CTCCCTGCGACCGCACCGCGCCCGCCCCCGAGGCGCCTTCGGCGCCCTCGGGTGCGAGGCGGGCGCGGTGCTCGCCCGCAGGGAGGAAAACGCACATGCCCCATCCCAGCCCCCAACGGCCCACCACCCCCGACGTCCCCACGCTCGACCACGAGCGCCTGCGCGTCTACCAGTCCGCCCTGGCCTTCGATCGGCTGGCGGTCACGCTGCTCCGCCGGCTCCCTCGCGGCTGCGCCGGCCTCTCCGACTAGCTCGCCCGGGCCTCCGCGGGCGTTGCACTGTCGATCGCCGAGTCGGCGGGCCGCCGCGGCGCGGACCGCGCCCACCACGCCCGCATCGCCCGGGGCAGCGCCCTGGAGTGCGGCGCGGTGCTGGACCTACTGGCCCACCGCCGGGCGCTCGCGCCGGCCGCCCATGCCAAGGCCCGCTCGCTCCTCGCTCGGGTCAACGCGATGCTCGTCGCCTACGAGCGCTCGGCCCGCTCGCCGTAGCCGCGGGCGTGGCCGTGGGCGTGGACGCCCCGCGTACCCCCCCACCACACATGTCTGTTTGCGCCGTACGCCCCGTGCACGGATACTCAAGGCCTTGCGGTCCGAACTGGACCGGCTTCAACGGGGCCGTGGCCTTTCGACCACGGAGAACCGGGAGCGGCACCGGGGTCCAGTCGCCGGTGGCCGCCTTCAATGGGGCCGTGGCCTTTCGGCCACGGAGACGCCGCTGTGGTGCTTACCCCCGGCATGCCGCGCGACGCTTCAATGGGGCCGTGGCCTTTCGGCCACGGAGACAGGCGTACCGAGGGGCCTTCCTGGCCGGGGAACCTCAGCTTCAATGGGGCCGTGGCCTTTCGGCCACGGAGACGACCGAAAAGGGGACAGGTCGATTCGACAAGGCGCTGCTTCAATGGGGCCGTGGCCTTTCGGCCACGGAGACGAGGAGGTGAGGATGGACGCGGGTACGCCGTACCACTTGCTTCAATGGGGCCGTGGCCTTTCGGCCACGGAGACCCGTCGGACGAGGGCGGTGGGGGTGCGTTCCTCATCGCTTCAATGGGGCCGTGGCCTTTCGGCCACGGAGACTGCGACCCCCTGGGCGCCTGGCCAGCAGAGGGTTGCGGGGGTTCCTGCGAGCGCCGCTCAATCGGTCGTTCCTCGATTGCACACCGTCCGGTCGCGGGGAATCGTAACCGTCCGGCCGGCCTTGGTCCACGGGGTAGTGCGCCCGTGGGGGCTGGCGCGCACCACCGCCGCGCTCGAATCACACGATGACCGCGCCGCCCGCACCGACGTCCTCCGCCGGGACGACGCCGATGAAGGCCACCCGCTCGGCCACGCCGCCGGCCACGGGCCCCAGATCGACGATCATGGCCCGATCCAACTTCAGGTTCATCTCGCGCTTGAGCGCCTCCTCCATCAGGACACGCTCCTTCGTCGAAAGATCGCACTGGAACACCGAATACTGGAGCGCGTCGCCGAAGCCGCGCATCTCCCTGTGCACGCGCCGTAGGCGGCGCGCGTCGCGGACGTCGTAGGCAACCAGGTGTCGGTGGCGCATGTCTACCTGGTCGTGAAGGGCGGATAGCGCGGGATCTCGCCGAGCAGGTGCCGGGCCAGGAGGCGCACCTGCAGCTCCAGGACCCGCCGGTAAGAGACCGCGTATCCGAACAGGGGGTGGGTCACCAGGGAGTCGAGGCGGCGCTCGTAGGCCGCGAGCACGCGCCTTCGCCCCTCCGGTGTCAGGGCCACGGCGCCGCCGCGCCGGACGAAGTCCGCGGGGCGCACCTCGCCGTTGTTGACCAGTCCCAGGACCACCGAGTCTCCGACCAGCGGCCGGAACTCCTCGGCCAGGTCCAGGGCCAGGGCCGGGCGGCCGTAGCGCGGGCGGTGCAGGAACCCCAGAAGGGGGTCGAAGCCCACGGCCGAGCAGGTCACGGTCAGATCCTTGACGAGGATGGCGTAGACGAAGGAGAGCAGGGCGTTGGTGGGGTCCAGCGGGGGGCGGCGGTTGCGCCCCTCGAAGTCAAAGACCGGGGCCGTGCCCTCCCGCGGCCGCAGCATGCCGGCGAAGTGTGCGAAGTAGGTGCGCCCGGCCGCGCCCTCGAGGCCGAGCAGCGTCTCGGCCGCCGCCGCCCTGCGGGCCAGCCGCGCCAGGCGCGCCATCTCCCCCAGGGCGGCGCGCGGGGCCTGATCGTGGTTGCGCCGCAGGAGCGTGCGGGCATTCTTGACCTTGCCCACCACGAAGGCCCGGGCCAGGTGCAGGGAGCGGTCGGGGTCGGCGGCCACGGCGAACTGCCGGCGCCGCAGCTCCACGTGCTTGTGGCCCATCCCCACCGTCAGGCCGCGGAAGTAGCCCCCGTAGGAGAAGTGGCACAGGGGCAGGCCCCGGGCGGTCAGCTCGGCGATGGCCTGGGCGCTGACCTGGACGTTGCCGAAGACGCAGACCTGCGAGACGTCGATGAGCCGGACCGCCTGTTCCACCTTGCCCTTCTGCCGCACGACCAGGCGATCACCGTCCTTGCCGACCGTCATGCCCTGGGCCTGCACGTAGAGCGGGGCGGCATCGGGGCGGGCGGGGTAGAGGCGGCGGACCTCTACGGCCGCCTCGCCCTCGGCGGCGAGCAGGTTGACCTCGTCGGGCAGGCAGATGCCCACCAGCGAACAGCGCGGGCACTTGGGCGAATCCACCAGGGGCGGTGGGATCACGCCAGCGGTGGCAATACGCCGGGCCTCGGCCAGCAGGGCCAGGGTGCGGGCCACGAGGGTTTCTTCGAAGGCGACCGGGACGCGCCGCCGCGAGGCGGCGTAGTAGATCACGCCCCCGTCGCAGTCATAGCCGGTCTCGCGCAGGATGAGGCCCTGGACACAGAGCTGGACGCGCTCGGGCTCCCAGGCCCCCTCGGGCAGGTCCGGGACGCTGCCCTTCTTGTAGTCCACCGGGGTGACCCGCGTGCCCTCGCCCTCGACGAGGTCGATGCGCGCGATGAGACCCAGGCGGGCCGAGGAGAGGAGCAGCGAGCGGGCATGGATGGTCTCGGGGACGGTCGCCCCGGCTGTGCCCTCCTGGCCGGGTGCGGCCGGCGGCAGGGGCAGGACGCCGGTCTCCCGGTCCACGCGGCGGTGCACCGCGCGCCCCAGGACGGTGTCTGCCGAGTCCTCGAACTCGCCCTGCACCCATTCCAGGAAGAAGAGCCGCGGGCAGTAGGCGAACTCGTTCAGCATGCGCGCGGGGACCAGGTCCGGGGCCGGCTCGCCGGCCTGGTCCCCGGGGGGAGGCGCGTCCGCAGCGTGTGAGCCGGTTGTCAAAGAACGCTACGCCTCCGGCGCAAGCTCCCCTGGGCGCGCAGGCCGGCCGTCACGGCCCTGGGGGGCATGGCGGATCGTATCTAGACACAACTTTCCTCGTCTAGACAAGTACCATTGCGGTATGATACGCTTCCTACGAGGTCCCCGTCCCCCCAGGAGCATCGCCATGCCCGCCCGCCCCTTTGCCACCAAGATCCCCGACGACCTGGCCGACGCGCTGGACGCCGTCTGCGCCCGGCTGGGTCTGCGGAAGAACTTCGTGGTCGAACAGGCCCTGCGCCAGAAGATAGAGGACCTGCTTGACTCCGAGGACCTGCGCGAGGCCATCCGCGAGGCGACGGGATTCCACCCCTGGGAGGCGGTGAAGAGGGACTCGGGCCAGGGCCGCCGCCGTTGAGCTGGTGCGTCGAACTGGAGACCCGCGCCCGCCGCGAGTTCCTCAAGCTGGCCGCCGAGGTCCGCCGGCGCCTGGCCGAGGCCATCGATGACCTGGCACGCGAGGCGCGCCCGAGCGGCGCCCGGAGGCTGGTAGGACAGGACGGCTACCGGATCCGCCAGTGCGACTCCCGGGTCCTCTACACGGTGGACGACCCGACGCACACGGTGCGAATCTATCGCGTGGGACACCGGCGGGAGGTCTACCGGGGCCACTGAGGGAGGCCGGGGTGTCACGGCCACCGCCCGCGGATCAGGGCGCGGAGGGAGCACGCTCATCCATCGCCGCCCCGTGATCGGCTTCACGGCTCGATGGCCCGCGGGATGGCGCGCTGTTTCCCGGACATCGGTCACTCGGCGCCCAATAGGCCCAGTCCAAAATGGCTCCCGTAACCCAGGGCGATGGGGCCGTTGACCGGGCGCTCGAAGCAGAGCCGCACGGACAGCGGGCGGACCACGGGGGGGGGTGGGCCGCCGTGGCGGCGCACGCAGACGTAGTGGCGGAAACCCGGCCGCCCCGGCGCCTCGTCCCGCAGTTCTTCCACGCCGGCCTCCGGGAGGCCGCGGGAGGCAAGTTCCGCCTGTAGTTGCCCGGCCAGGGAATGGGGGCCACGGCGCTTGCGGTGGCGCGGCAGCACCAGGGGGGTCATGCTGCGCCAGGTCCTGGCGCCTTCGCTCCGGGCTATGAGGCGCCGCAGGGCCCGGCCCCAGGGGTCGTCAAGCCGACCGAGGGCCTCCAGGTCTCCGAGGCCCGCGAGGGCGACCCCCAAGTCTCCGACGCCGCCCTTGGTGAAGGTGCGGCGGATGGCGCGCACGGCCTCCTGCGCGGCCGGCGACAGACCATCGGGGGCCCAGACGAGCACGTGGTCGAGGTGGCTGTCCGCGTCGAGGTCCAACGGCAGGAGGTGGGCGTGGCGGTGTCCCGTGAGCGGTCGACGTGCGGAGTCCCGGCCAATGAGCTCCAGGGCCTGGCCGCTGGTCCCGCGCCGGTGGAGCATCCCGACCAGGGCCCGATGGAGGAGCTCGGCCTGCGGCAAGGTTCGTGTCACGGCGGGCAGGCCGTGGCGGTTCCCGCTGGCGGTGGCCAGGGCGAGGAGCATGGCCTCTACCGGCGGTCGGGCGCGGCGCGGCGGGGCCGGACACGGCGCGCCGGCGCTCAGGGCCTCGCTCCTGCGCCAGTAGGGCACGCGCCGCGAGCCGGGGGGGTGGCTCCAGCCGTGGCGCTTCAGCCAGGCGGTCTCGACTTGCAGACACGCGAGGCTGTCGGCGGGGTAGGGGGCCTCGGCCCGCGCGCGTTTCGCGAGCAGGGCCTTCGGGGGCCTGCGGCCCTCGGGCAGGGGCAAGGGACGGAGGGCCTCCTCCAGGGCCGAGGCGCGCCAGGCGGCGTAGGCCTCCGCCGAGAGGGGCGCCAGCAGCGGGACCTGCTCCCAGCCGGGGCCGGGGTGGCGGCCCTCGGCGTCCGGGAAGGCATCGTCACACCGGGGCACGCCCTCCACCATCCGCGCGACCACGCGCCCCTCGGCGCGGCCCAGGTACCCCAGGTTCCCGGCCAGTGTGGCGAGCAGCGCGTATTCTTCCGCCGGCAGCCCGCAGTCCCAGGAGACGGCCAGGACACCGTCCCCCAGGCGGGCCCAGGTGTCGAACACCAGGGTGGGCTTCTCGCGGCCCTGGTCCAGGACACCCAGGGGCATGTAGTGGCGGGTGTGGGCCAGGATCGCCGGGGGCAACCTGTAGCGCGGCAGGCACCCCGCCAGGCGCACGAGCAGGGAGCGCGCGACGAGCGGGACCTCGGTCCAGCCCAGGGTCGTGTAGCCGCAGGCTACCAGGGCGCGCGAGAGCCGCCAGGGGCTGGGGGGCCACTCCACCAGACCCTCGTTGACGTGGTGGCCCCAGGGGGTGGCGTGGTAGCGGCCGCCGGGGAAGCGAAACTCGATGGCGGGCATGCTCAGTCGCCGGCGCCGGATTCCGGGTCGTCCTGGTCCTCGGAGGCCTGGTCGTCCTCGGCCTGGTCGGCACTCCTGGCATTCTTGGCCTTCTTGAGTGCATCGTCGAAGGTCACGGTGGTATGGGTCATCTCATCCTGGCAGGCGTCGATGGCGGTGCGCAGGTCGTGCTCCAGGCCCGCGGCGGCCGGCAGCACGAAGCCCTCCGGGGCCTGGGCGGGGATGGCCCCGCGCTCCACGCTCACCAGGTCGCAGGCGGTCCGCAGGCGCAGGTCACCGTCCAGGAGCCGGCGCAGCTTGTAGAGCGCCAGGAGCACCAGCAGCCGCTCGGCCGGGCCGCCCAGGCCGTAGCCGCGGATCTGGGCCAGGTCGAGGTTCACGTAGAGGGTGATGGACTGCGCCGTGTACTCGTCCCGGGCGAAGGGGACGTTGCCGAAGCCCTCGCTGCTCCCCTGGCCCTCTTCTTTGCCCGGCTGGATGCGGTCGATCTTCACGCCGCCAGAGGCCACGACCTGGACCCCATCGGCCTCGACGAATGCCGAGAGCGCCCGCGCAATGCGGAGGCGACCGTCGATGCTCTCGAGGAATACCCCGTGGACGAGTGAACCGATGTCATACTTAAAAAGGGTCCTGATGAGCTTGGCCCTATCCACGGGCCGCTGGTCGGATACGCCGATCTCCGTGGCAAGCGCCTCGTGGAATCTGCCGCCTTCCGCCTTCTCGACATAGACACTATTCAGCCGGTGGCTCTCCAGGGTCGTATCGGTCAGGAAGCTGCCCTTGCGTTCGACCGTGACGTGGGACACCCCGCGCAGCTCCTCGATGACGTCGTTCGTGGCCGGGGCCCAGCAGGTGGCCTCCAGGCGGTTGGCCATGCTCTGGGCGCTCTCCACGAGCAGGCTGGTGCCCTCGGGGGTCTGGTAGGTGGCCGCGCCCAGGTTGGGGAAGCCGGTGGGCTGGAAGCGCGCACCCTGGAGGGGGCGCAGGGGGACGGCAAAGAGCAGGCGCGTCGCGTGCGCGATGGGTTCGAGGTCAACGGGCATGGTCGGGCTCCTTTGCGATCGAGGGGTCCAGGTTCCGCGCCAGGCGGCGGGCGGTGCGACGGTCGATGGGGAAGACCAGGGCGGCGCCCCAGCGCCGCGCGGTCGCTGGGTCGGCGCCGCCGGCGGCGAGCGTGACGCGCAGGCCCGCGGCCGCCAGGCGCCGCAGCGCGAGGCGCACGCCGCCCGCGGCGTCGCCGGCCGCCAGGCGCCGCACGATGGCCGGGTCGGCCGGGATGCGCCGAGCGTCGTCCAGGGGCCAGGGGAGCAGCGCCAGGCGCAGGCACATCCAGGCGTCATCGGGCACTGCGCCGACGGCCAGCGGGCTGGCAGGCCGCGGCCGGCCTCGCCAGGCGCCCCAGTCCAAGGCCATCAGGCCGCGGGCAAGCTGCAGCGAGCGCCCGAGGTCCACCTCGCCGGCGACCAGCGCCGCCAGGTCCGCCAGCCGCGCCCCGCAACCGCGCGCCGCCTCCACGGGCACCCGCCGCTCGGCGCCCCGGCCGGCCTCGACCAGCCGGCGCATCCCCAGGGCGAGGAGGTCACCTTCCGGGTCGCGGCCGCGGCAGACCACGCGCGGGTCCAGCGCCAGCCGGCCCTCGCGGGTGGCGTAGCGGCGTGCGCCGGGCTCCAGCGGCAGCCAGTGATGGCGCACCGGATCGATCGGGCGGCCCTCGCGCCTGTACCCCGCGGCGGCGCTGGCCAGGGCCAGGGCCAGTCGGAACTCGACCGAGCCGTCGTCTGCCGCTACGACCCAGCCGGGTGAGAGCTTCGGGATCGGTCCCACGCGAATGCCGGTCCCGCCGGCCTGGACCGCCTCCACGCCGGCTGCGGAGACCAGGAGGACCTGCCAGCGGCCGGGCTGGTCGTCGTGGGTCAGCGCGGCGAAGGCGGCATCCGCCAGGCGGCGCTCGGCCTGTTTCAGCCGGGCAGGGGCGTGCTTGTCGCGGGCGGCGCGGTGCAGGCGGTCGAGCCAGGCGGAGAGGTCGTCGAGCAGCTTCGCCCTGGGGTGAGTGCGTACGAGGACCTGCCCGAGGGGAACAGCGAAGTGGGTCGCGAGGTTGTTCCGCTGCTGGTAGCCGAAACGCGCGAAGGCCGTGATGCCGCGCGCGCAGCCCCAACGCGAGATGGCGCGCGCGGCGTCCAGGGCGGTGGCGTCGCCGGCCCTGGGGCGCCGTGCAGTGCAGCGACCCTCGCCGAACATCTGCTCGATCTCGCCGGCGGCCAGTGGTTGGTGCCACAGGGGGAACCACTGCTCCCCCCGGCCCGGCTGGCGCCTCCCCTTGCTAATGACGAACTCATCGAACTCGCCGCAGCTTCCGTATCCCGCGGCGACCGGGGCGAAGTAGAAGGGGGAAGATGCGAAGGGGCTCCCGCCGGCGCCGTGCCAGCGCGTCACGGCGGAGCGAACGAGCAGTGCGCCCTCGAGGGCCAGCAGCAAGTCCCAGGGGCTTCCGGCCTGATCGGGGATGAACTGCCCGAAGCTCCCGTCCCAGCGGGAGCCGGTCGATGGGAACTGGCCGAACAGGCAGCGCTCGATGTCGTGGTCCCATCTTCGATCGACGAGGCACTCGACGACGGCCGACATGTAGGCGCTGGTGTAGCTGCCGCTGCCCTCGTTGCCGCCGGTGCCCAGGATGGCGGGTGCCTTGAATCGCTCCCCGAGGTCCGCCACACAGGTCTCGAGCCAGAGCCTGCCTGGCCCACGCACCGTGGCCCGCAGGCGTCGCAGCATCTCCCGCTTGTCATCCTCTCCGGGTTTGGCCCCGCCCATCTCGGCCACGATTTTCCGAACGGCGGCGAGGGCCTCTTTAAACGGTATGAGGCGCGGAGAGATGTTTGAGGCGATCGCTTCCATGGCCCTACGGGCACCCGACTCCGAGCCGCCGCCATAGAACCCGGAGCGCGCGCCCCACGGATTGAACACCGGGCTCGGTGCGTAGGACTCTCGGAAGAACTCGATGATCTCGTCCCGGCTGGCGGTTGTGATCAGCACGAAGCTGCGTCCATCCCAGCGGCCGCGGAACCGGTGAGCGTGGTGCTGGTTGTCGAGGACGCGCAGGATACCCAGGGCCTTCAGGTAGTGCGCCAGCGGCTCGGGGGCGCAGCCGCCCAGGTGGTGGAGGTGCAGGGTCATGGCGTGCCCGCTCCCGGCAGCAGCGGATCGGGCGTCTTCAGGCGCGAGGCACGGATGTCGGCGGCGCGCAACAGGGCCTCGATGTAGGCCAGGGCGAAGGGACCGTGGCGCTCGAGCAGGGAGAGGACGCGCTCGGTCCAGGAGGCGCCGGTGCGGGGCGAGACGCCCAGGGTCGCGGGCGACAGGTCCAGCGCGAGCAACGGCAGGGGGGTCGCGCCGCTGTCGAGGGTGACGGCGGGCAGCGTGTCCCCCTCGCGCACGCCACGGATGGGCAGGCCGCGCCCGTCACCATCGACGTAGTCCTGGTCGGCCGGGGCGGCGTGCAGGCCGACGCGCACCTTCCCGTGGTGGCTCGCCACCAGGTAGGCCACCAGGTCGAAGGAGGGCGCGTCGAGCGCGAGGATCTCGCATTCCACGCCCGTCGGTTCGCCATCCGTGGCGGGCTCGGGGATCTCGTGGCCCAGTGCCGCGAGCAACTCCACCCAAGGGCCAAGGAGTGCGGGGTGTCGCGGACGGTGGCGCGCCAGGACGGCGAAGAGGGCCAGGGCGCTGGCGAGCTCGTGGCGAAAGCCGGGGCGCCGTTCGCTGTTGTCCTGGTATCGGTAGAGGGACTTCCGGGGCCAGGCGCCACCGGGGGCCTTGGCCAGGTCGGTCCGGTCCGGCCGCCCGGCGCCGCGGATCGAGCCCTGGAAGGCCGCGTGGGCCTTGCCCAGGTCGTGCCAGCGGCCGGCCAGCTCCAGGATGGGGCGCAGGTCCGGGGCCAGGGAGCCGGCCAGCGCGCCCACCAGCGCCGCCACCTCGCCGCCATGGGTGGCGATGGTCTTCCAGGGATAGGCGCTCAGGGCCTCGGTGTCATGCGCGGAGTCCGCGGCCGCATCGGGGGCGATGGCCGCGGGGGCGACCGCAGGCACCGCGCCCCTGGCCGCCGGATCCCACCCGCGCTGCGGGTGGTAGCCGCCACAGCGGGCATCGACCAGGACGCTGCGGGGATCACGGAGGAACGCGCGCACCCGGCCCAGGCCCCCTCCAGCCAGTCCCAGACCCATGCCCGCACGCCGCTCCGCAGGCGCTCCGCCTTCCCTGGGCCGCAGAGCCATTCCCGCGCCGCCAGGAACGGGACGCCGCACAGCGCCTCGCGGCCGGGTTGCAGTGCGCTCGGCGGGTCGGCGTCGGGCGCCAGCTCGGCCCAGAAGACGTGCACGTCGCGCTCGTCGCCGCTGCGGATGTAGCGGCTGATGTCGACGTCGGCGCCGGTCAGGTCGGGGGTGGTGTCGAAGAGCTCCTGCACCTCGTGGCGCAGCAGCAGGTGCGCGGGAGCGTAGGGGTAGAGCCTGGGGAGCAGGTGCGGGTGTTCCTCCTCGAAGCGCTCCAGGGCCGAGGGGGAGACGTCGTCCAAGAGGCCCAGGGCCTCGCGAGCGGCGTCCATCTCACCCTTGGAATAGGGCGCCGCCGCCCGGTCGTCCTTGGGCTCGCGGTCGAGCACCAGGATCGTCGAACGCCCCCCGCCCCGGGCGGCCCGTCCGAATCGCTGCACGAGGCTCGGCCAGGGGGCGAGATCGGTCACGAGCAGCCGGGCGTCCAGGTCCACGCCGGCCTCCACCACCTGCGTGGCGACGATGATGCGCCCCGCCGCGGGCAGCGGGGCATCGCGGCGCAGGAAGGCCTCGCGCCAGAGGGTCCGCTCGGCCGGCCGGAAGCGACTATGGACCAGGTGCAGGCCCTCGCCCGGCAGCTCGCCGCGCAGGGTCCGCTCCAGGGCCACGTAGAAACCGCAGGCGCGCTCCACGGTGTTGAGCACGACCAGCGTCAAGTGGCCCCGGCCGTCGATCCGCCAGGCCTCCACGACAGCCGAGACCTGCTCGGCGTCGCTCGCGGGCGGTACGACCCGGCAGGGTTTGGCAACGTCTTCCCAGAGCGGGCCCGTGCGTCGCGCGGGGTCGATGGCCAGCACCGGCGCCTGGTCCAGCATCGGCGCGGTGTCGGCGGACCGGAGCCAGTCGCGCTGTAGCGTGGCGCTCATCCACCAGGTGTGGCTGGGACGAAGGCCCTTCGAGACCTCTGCGGCACGGAAGGCCTGGATCTGCGCGCTGGTGGCGAGGCCCACGTCCATGAGCTGGACCTCGTCCATGACCCAGAGGACGTCGTGGTGGAGCAGGCCGAAGTCCATCGGCCAGCGCGCGCGCGGGCAGGCGAAGCCGCGGTTGAGGGCGCGGGAGAGCAGCATGTCCTGGGTGCCGGCGAGGACCGCGCAGGCCTCGGGGTAGAGGTGCCAGTCCCCCGCATCGCAGCCGCCCATGAGGAGGTGCAGGCCGACCTTCCCGCGGGGATCGTCCCCGCCAGCCCGTTCCAGGCCGAGCCGGCGCAGCCATCCCCGCACGGCGTGCTCGGTCTGTTCCACCAGCACGCGCATGGGCAGGCAGAAGACCAGCCGCCGCGGCCAGCCTTCGTCGTTCCGCACCACGCGGTGCCATAGCCAGGCCAGGACCGTGCCCGCGGTCTTGCCGAAGCCGGTCGGGACGCGAATGAGCCGGTCGCGGCAGCGCTCGTCGGAGGCCAGGTCCCGTTGCCAGTCGTGCGGCGCGCTGCCGGCAGTCAGGCGGGCGAAGAAGGCAGGGTAGTCCTCCATGCGCGAGCGCGATCCCCCCGGGGCGACGGGCAGTCTAGGGGGTCGGCCGGGGCTGTCAAGCGGCGCCACGACGAGGAAGGGGCATCTCGTCACCGTGCCGGCCGTGCGGCCGGGACCGGCGTGGTGGCGTCCCGCGCCGACCATTGGACCGACGCCCAGGGCTGCGTACAATTCGATCAGGGAGCCGCGCATGGCGAGGAAGGCGAGGCGCAGAAGGGTCGAGGCGCGCAGTGGGCAGCCGTTTCTGGCGGCCTACCAGACCGCCTTCGCCCAGGTCGCCTACGAGGAGGCATACGAGGCGCTACGGGAGGACCCGCGCCGCATCGAGATCATCCGCCGCGCCATGCGGGAGCTCGCCGCCACCTTCACGCCCGCGGACGAGGGGCCGAGGAGGTGAGCCGGGGGCCGTTCACGCCCTCCTGAAGAGGACCACCCGGTTCGTGTTGGTCCCCTTCAGGCGATTGTCGACCCCCCAGCAGTGGGCGGTCTTGGTGAAGGCCTGGGCGTTCACCAGGACCAGGAGCGGCTCCAGTCCCGCCGCCGCGCCACAGGGGAGGACCTCCTCCTCCAGGCGCAGCCGCCCCCCTCGCACCTCCCCGGCCTCGAAGGCCACGTGGCCCCCGGGGGCCACCACCCGGCGGAGCTCCGCCAGGGCGGCGGTCACCTCGGCACGCCAGTCCTCCAGACGCGGGTGCTGGGAGAACCCCACCGCCTCGGCGTCCAGGCCCGAGAACCAGAGCCGGAGCCAGTTGTCGCCCGCATAGTCCACCACGTCCAGGAAGGGGGGCGAGGTGACCACCAGGCGCACGGACCCATCCTCCAGTTCGGGGGTGGACCCGGCCGGGCCCGTGTAGAACCGGGCCCGCCCCGCCACGGCGGAGAGCGCGCCTCGGGCCTCGTCGCCCAGGGAGCGAAGGAGCGAGCGCGTCTTGGCCAGGATGAGCTCGCGCACGTCGCGCCGCGGCGGCGTCTGGCGGCGCCGCTCGTTGATCCGCCGCTGGGAGGCCACGGAGACCGCCTGGTTCGGCGGGAGGGTGTAGACGGAGAAGAAGCCCGGCGAGTGACCCGTCAGCCGGTTCACCGCCACCATACGCACCCATCGATCCACCGGGTCCATCGTCCCGGAGGCCTCGCGCGAGAGCAACCAGGCCCGGAGGGCGCCGATCTCCCGCAGGGTCTCCGGGTGGTAGAAGACGCCGAGGTCCTCGGGGACGCCGTCTGCCTCACGGGCCAGGTCCAGGGCCTCGAGGCGCTCGCGCACCTCGTCCTCCCGGGGCGGCCGGAGGCGAGGCTCCAGGAGGATCCGCGAGAGGGGGTTGATGTCCCCGCCCGCGGGGACCCGCCCCGACAGGGCCGCCTCCAGGGCCGTGGTGCCCCGCCCCATGTAGGGGTCGTGGACCACCTCCCCGGGCCTGCTCAAACGGTCTATGAAGAAGCGCGGTAGCTGGGGCTTGAAGCAGGCCCGGTAGGAGACCTCGTGGAGGCTGTGGGCCGCCCGCTGGCGGGAGGTCCAGAACTCGTTGACGAAGGTCTCCACCCTCAGGGGGCCCACCACCGTGGCCCCCACCCGGGTCGAGGTCCCGAACCGGCGGAACCGCGCCAGCTCCCGGGCCAGGGCCGTGGCCGGCGCGGCGCCCCGGAAGAGGTCAAGCTGGACGACCATCCGCGCCACCTCCCGTCGAGCGGAGGAGGCGCGGGAGCACCTCCCCGAAGAACTCCAGGTCCGAGGCAAACGTCCGGAGCGAGGCCAGCCCCGGGGGCAGGACCCAGCGGCACTCGGCCACCTCGCGCGGGTCCGGCCGGATCTCGCCCCCCACCCGCTCCACCAGCCACCAGTGGAGGAGGTAGGCCGCGTCCTGGGTCCGGCACTCCCAGACCTTCCGCAGGGGCAGCACCACCAGCCCCACCTCCTCGTGCACCTCCCGCGCCACGGCGTCCGGGATGGCCTCGCCGGGCTTGACCGCCCCCGTCACGGGGGTCCAGTAGCCGGGGAAGGTGCCCCCCTCCGCGCGGCGCACCATGAGGTAGCACCCGTCCTCGCGCCCCAGGACGGCGGCGATGGCGTCGGCGGGGGCTGCGGGTCGCCGCCTCACGCTCGGAAGCCCCGTTGGCTCGCTCGTAACCACTCCAGGATGGGCCGGTGGGCCGACGGTATGGCGTGGCGGTCCAGCTCGGACCGGCGGACCCAGACCAGGCCGCGGCACCGCCTGGGGCCTTGCCCCGCGGCCAGCCGCCCGCCGTAGACGGAGGCCTCCCAGCGCCGGTGGCTGAAGGCGTGGCGGAATTCCAGG
This sequence comes from Planctomycetota bacterium, assembly GCA_016209495.1. Taxonomy (GTDB): domain Bacteria; phylum Planctomycetota; class JACQVX01; order JACQVX01; family JACQVX01; genus JACQVX01. The sequence continues at coordinate 38,231 of JACQVX010000140.1, read as the reverse complement.
ACCGGCCCCTCCAGGCGGACGTCCAGGCCGTGGGCCGCGCGGAGGTGCCCCTCCAGCGGCCCGGGCTCCCCCGCCCCCTCCAGCCCGGGGAAGAGCCAGAGGCCCGCCAGGAGCCCCCGCGGAGCCCGGCGGGCCAGCGCCAGCCGTCCGCCGCGGTGCACCACGGCGAAGGCCGCCGGCACGCGCCGGGGCGTGGCCCGCCGCGCGGGCTCCGGGATCCGCCCCGTCGCCCCGAGGGCGCGGGCCCGGCAATCGCCGCCGAGCGGACAGAGGTCGCAGCGCGGCCGCCGGGGCAGGCAGACCGTGGCCCCCAGCTCCATGAGGGCCTGGTTGAGCGCGCCGGCCTGGCCGCGTGGGATGAGGGCCGCCGCCCGCGCCGCCACGGCCCGGCGCTCGGCCGCGGAGCCCACGGGCCCTTCCAGGGCATGGAGCCGGGCGATGACGCGCGCCACGTTCCCGTCCACCGCGGGGACCTCGGCCCCGAAGGCGATGCTGGCCACGGCCCCGGCGGTGTAGGCCCCCATCCCCGGCAACCGGGCGAGGCCTTCCGGCTCGGCCGGCAGGCGACCCCCGTAGCGGGCGCGCACCTCCCTCGCGGCCTCCTGAAGCCTTCGGGCCCGGCCGTAGTAGCCGAGCCCCTGCCACACGGCCATCAGCGCCTCCTCCGAGGACCCGGCCAGCGCCTCCAGGGTGGGAAAGCGTTCCAGGAAGCGCCCGTAGTAGGGAACCACCGCCTTCACCCGGGTCTGCTGGAGCATGACCTCGGAGACCCAGATTCGATAGGGGTCCCGCGTCCGGCGCCAGGGCAGGTCGCGGGCGTGGGTACGGTACCAGCGCACGAGGAGGCGCCCCAGGCGCGCGACCGTGGCGCGGCTCACAGGGTCCGTCGATACTCCTTCAGGTCGAGCTTCCACACGCGCACCCCGCAGAACCGGTCCCCCTCGGGGCAGACGGGCCTCGTCCCGGAGCGCGCCCGGAGGCCGCAGGGGGGGAGCAGCCAGCGGCCGATCCGCGGCTCCACCTCGCGGATCTGCTCCGCCTCGTCCAGCGAGGCCCGCCAGATCTCCTCCTGGGCGTTGTAGCAGAGCCGCATGGCGTGCTTGTGGTGCAGGGCCGCCAGGTCCGCGCTCTCGGTGTAGCGGAGGGCCACCGCGTTGGGGAGGATGTAGGCCGCGAACTCCTCCGGGGCCCCCAGGACGCGCAGCCGTGCGATGGCGTCCCACGTGCGCGCCATGGTCTCGTCGTAGAGGGCCAGGGCCTCCCGATTCCGTCGCACCACGACGGGCGTCACGTAGTCGGGTCCGTCGGTCAGGTAGGCCCGCACGGTGGGGCGGGAGGCCGGCGTCATCCGGTGCCTCTGGTCCTGGCTGTCGGCCGTGTGGCTGAGCCTCCGGGCGAAGGTGTAGGAGGGGTGCACCAGGGCCCGGGTGAGCTTCCCGTGGGGACGCAGGTTCAGGGACTCCCCCAGGAGGGCGTTCGCCGCCGGGTCCAGGGCCAGCCGTATGGCCTCGTCGTCGGAGAGCGCGCCGCGCGGCTTCCCCAGGACCTCCCGTACCGCGTCCGCCAGGACCTCCTCGTTGTGTCCCTTCCGGTCCACCAGGAGCGAGACCCGGCCGCCCAGGCGCCGGTCGAATTCCTCGGCGAAGGCCCGCCGGTCCTCGAGGGCCCCCGCCGCGTCCTGGAGGTAGGGGAACTCGGGCGCCGCCTCCGGGGGCAAGGGCTCCTGGAGGACCGTCGCGTAGTCGGGGTCCGCCTCCAGGAGCAGTTCCACCATCCGACCCACCACCAGCCTCTGCTCCAGGGGCGTGTCGGCCATGAGGCAACTACGCCAGTAGCGAAGGAGGGTGAGGGCGCTCACCGTGTGGTAGAGGTAGGCGAGGGTGGCCACCGGGAGGACGTAGCGCGCGACCTCCTGGGTCTTCTTCTGGATGACCGACTGGCACCGCTTCCCCTCCACGATGCGCCCGTAGTAGGGCCAGACCTCGAGGTATGCCTCCTGGACGGTGCCGTGGAGCAGGCCGTTCAGCCGCGCGTAGGCCTCCCCCTGGAGCCCCACCGTGGCCCGGTAGATCTCCAGGGCCTCGCCCTCCAGGGGGGGCACCGCCACGGCGCCCTCGCGGACCTCCACGTAGCGCTGGCTCACCTGCTCCGAGTTGTAGAACGGGTGGCTGTGGAGGAAGCCCCAGATGAAGTGCCGCGAGACGTTGGCAAGGGCGAATTGGACGTGGGCGTGCTGGAAGGTGGTGTGATGGCCCGCCCTGTAGATGGATCGGGCAATCCGGTCCCGCAGCTCGCGACGCCGTTCGGCCCCCTCCTCGTCCCGGGCCAGCTCCGGGGCGACCTGCTCGGGGTAGACGATCCCGCGGCCGCTGTAGCAGGTGCGCGCCGTCGCCACGGCGTTGTCGAAGGGCCGCTCGAAGCGGTTGATGATGCGGACCTCGGGCGGCGCCGAGAGGAAGGCCGGCGCCGCCACGGTGGGATTCACGGGCGGCCCCTCCGCCGTGCCGCGTAGCGCTCGCTCGCCTCCGCGTGGCGGGCTCGCTCCTCATCCGTGAGGGGCAGCAGTTCCGGGATGGGCGCGGGCCGATCCCGGTCCATGGCCACGAAGGTGAGGACGGCGTTGCACGGATTCCAGCAGCGCCCCGAGTCGGGCTCCTCGGCGGTCACCGTGACTCCCACCTCCATGGAGGTGCGGGCCGCGTATCGCATCCGCGCATGGAGGCTGACGAACCAGCCCACCTTGACCGGCGAGATGAAGTCCAGGTGTTCGATGGAGGCCGTGACGACGGGACGGCGGGCATGCCGGTGCGCGCACATGCCCGCCGCCTTGTCGACTTCCGCCATCAGGGCCCCGCCGAAGAGGGTACCCAGGGGGTTGGCCATCTCCGGCATCACGATGAAGGAGGAGTGGACCTCGGATTCGCGGACGTAGCGCGACCGGACTCGCCGGCCGCCGGACTTCGCGGCGCGGCGCACGGCCCCCTCCCCTCCCCGCCTAGAGGTCGTGGGCCCGGACCGTCTTGCGGCCGTTCTCCTGGGCCCGCTTCACGGCCATGTCGAGCTTGGCGTAGAGGATTCGCGAGGCGGCCTCGACCACCTCGGCCCCGCTCATCATGTCCTTGCCCTTGATGTAGTCCTTGAGCTTGCTCTGGACCACCAGCAGATCCCTTGCACCCGCACCCTTCTTCTTCGCCACGGACCTCACTCCTCCTTGTCTTGCTCGCAACCCGGGGTTGCTCGCTCGTTCGGGAACAACCACGCCTCCCGGTCGGTCAGCCGATCCCGCAGGATGGCCATCACCTCCCGGTTCTCCTCGTCGTCCACGTCCAGGAACTCGATCCCCATCCCCGCGCCACCCTCGTCGCCCGCGCCGGCGGTCCAGCGGACCACGCCCAGGGCGCGCACCTCGCGCCCGCCCGCCTCGCGGAAGACCAGCTTCACGAGACCCCCCACCTGGCTCGGCGCCTCCGTCCGCACGAAGACCCCCCCGCTGGAGAAGTTCTCCAGGTAGAAGAGGACCTCCCGGGGCGGCTCCCGCTCCACCAGCACCCCGACGAAGCGGCACGCGACCCTCTCGTAGCGGCGTCTCTCCGCGGCCTGGCGTTCGCGCTCCTCGGCCCGCAGGCGGTCGTCGACCACCTTCTCCACCTCCCGGTGGATCTCCTCCTCGATGGAGCGCTCGTTCATGCGGGCCCCCACTCCGACGCGACGCGCCGAATCCTACGTAGCCCCCGCGGCAGGGTCAAACGGAAACCGTGGTAGAGTGGACCCGGGGGAGGGGGTCATGGATCGCCGCGTCACCTCGCGCGGCCTGAGGACCGGAACGGAGCCCACCCCCTATGCGACCCGGATCGTCTGGATCCCCCCGAAGCACAAGCCCAAGCCCAAGCCGAACGGGAGAATCTCCCCGAAGGCACGCTGCTTCATGGCGGCCACCAGCCATGACCACACGATGGCAAGGGACGGACAGCCGAAGGACCGAGGAAACCGTGCGAGCGCGGGGGGGACTTCGGGGGGGACCGTCTCCGGCCCCCCCCCGAGCACTCAGCCTGAAACCCCGCACCGCCGGCCGCTGACGCGCCTGCGCGCGGCCGCCAGGAGCGCCGCCAGCAGGGCGAGCGGGAGCAGGGCCCCGAGGGCCTCGGCCGGCGCCACGTGGCCCGAGGCCGCCTCGCAGCCCTTGCGGCCGCCGCCCTTGGGTGCCTTCGGGGCCGAGGCGGTCTGGCCCGCCGTGGGGGCCGCCGGCAGGCTGGGGGCGACGGTCGTCCCGCCGCCGCCCGCGGTGCCGGTGCCGGGGCCGGTCCCGGTCAGCCCGAGCACCGCGCCGCCCGCGTACTGGACGCGGAAGGTCCGCGCGATGGGGTGCAGGGCGTTCCCGTGGGTGTCCCGCAAGGGCTCCCGGGTGTAGACCACGAAGGAGAACCAGCCTGCGGAGGGGTACTCCTCCCCGGCCAGCCCCAGGTCCTGATCGTTGGTCAGGACCCAGGCCGCGTCGTCCACCCCGCCCGCCGCAGCCCAGCCGGCGGCCGAGGAGAAGGTCCCCAGGGCGGCCTGGCTGGAGCCCGTGGAGCGGCCCTGGCGGTCCAGGCGCTTCACCTCCACGGTGTAGGCGCGGGGCTCCATGGAGAGGTCGAAGCGCAGCGTGAGCCGCGCGTTCCCGCGGGGGATGACTCCCCGCGCCGTGTCGATGCCGGCCACCTCGACGCGTGCGTCGTAGGGGATGGCCCAGACCGGGTTCGTGTAGCAGCGGTACTCGTCCACCCCCAGGGCCGTGGTGTCCGGGTCGCCGCCGGTGAAGGCCCCGAGGGCGAAGGCGCTCACGGCGTTGACGGCCCCCTCCTGGGAGGGGTTGATCTCCTCCACCAGGTCCGTGTCCGGGGCGATCGCCCGGAGGGTGCCGCGGCCCACGATCTGGTGGAAGCTCCCCCGGGCCCTCGTGGGGTTGGGGAGGTTGGGCTCGGTCTTGTAGATCTGGACGGCCTGGACGAGCCCGCCGGCCGAACCGAACTCGGGCGTGTTGGTGTAGCGGTAGCGATAGAGGACGTAGGGGTTGCCCCGCTCCACGAGCATCGTCCCGCCCCCGTCGAAGGCGGGCCCGGAGCCGCCCATGCGCCCGTCCTCGTTCTCGAAGCGGCCCGAGAGGTCGTGCCAGGCCAGGGTGTCCGAGTCGAAGCGCCCCTCCGCGTCCATGGCGAAGCGCGCCAGGGGCCCGTCGGTGATGCAGGAGTTCCCGTCGGAGAGGGCGTGGATACCCCGTTCCGCCGGGCTGGTCCCCGCCGACCCCTCGGAGAACACGTAGGTCCGCACCTTGCCGTAGGCGTTGTCGTCCACGGAGAACGTGGACTGGAGCGGGACGAAGGTGGCCAGGCGGCCCACGCCGAAGTTGAAGTCCCCGTGGGCGTCGCTCCCCGCCTCGATGTAGTGCTTGCGGATGAAGCGCCGGCCGGGCGTGTTGTTGAACGACCAGGCCAGCGTCTGGGAGAGCTGCTCGTGCCAGCGCACCAGGCCCTCCTGGACCGGCTTGTCCCAGTCCGGGTTGCCGCCGGCGAAGGCCGCATCGGCCCAGGGGTTCAGCTCGTCGAAGTCGACCTTCGAGGAGTCCAGGTGGCGCGCGTTGCGGCCGTTGTAGAGCTGCAGACCCTTGTAGACGAACTCGTCCTTGGTGGCGCTCACGAAGTCCGTCGTGCGGTGGGCCGGGTCGATGCCCAGGACCATCTCGAACTTGTCCTTGCCCCAGCCCTGGCTGCTGAAGGGATGCGCGGCGTAGGTGAAGGCGTCGGCGTTCGTCTGCTGGTTCTGGCGCGCCAGCCGGGTGAGGACGTCCTTCAGCTCCACCGGGCTCCCCTGGCCCAGCCACTGGGAGATGGTGCTCCCCCCGTGCCAGGGCCCCTCGATGTGCTCGCCGCGGTAGGTGAGCATGTGGCCCCCGAGGGGGGCGATGCCCATGGCCAGCTCGTTGAACGCCACCTCCTGCCCTGCCGTGAGGCCGCCGAAGTAGGCGCGGTTCGCGTCGAACTCGTCCGGGGACTGGCTGGAGCCCTGGGAGGTGGGGCCGAAGGGGGGGCGGACGTCCTCGTCGTTGGGGTCCGAGACCTGGCGGTTGAAGAAGAGGTTGTGGTCCGTGGTGATGACCGCGTTCTCGAAGTTCCCGAAGCGGTCGATGATCCCCATGGCGTAGGCGGTCTCCTTGTACATGTGGACGGGGCCGCCATAGGCCTTGCGCGGGGCCAGGAGGTTGAAGGTCGAGCCGAAGAACCACTCGGCGATGGTGTGGACGTGGGTGTCGTAGTAGCGCGCCTCCCCCGGCAAGGCGGGGAGAGGGTCCGAGGCGAACTGCACCCGGAGGACGCTGCGGTGGACGCCGTCGCTGTAGGTGTAGAAGAAGAGCAGCTTCCGGGCGAAGCGCCAGCGCAGGTTGACGTCCAGATACTTGGTCACCGTCGCGGAGGGGACCGGGGGGACCCCCAGGGTGTCCCGCGTGATGCGCAGGATGTTCGACCGGCCGCGGACCCGGAGCTCGTCGTCCTGGAAGAGGTTCGGATTGGGCAGCCCGCCGCGGGTCAGGACCTGGCCGTTCTCGTCGACCACCTCGAGTCCATGGGGGATGGTCGAGGGCTCCCGGCCGGTCCCGTCCTCGTAGATGCGGTTTCCGGGCGAGGTGTAGGCCGGGTCGTCCTTCACCACCACGTCCATGCCGTGGAAGGTCAGGAAGGCCTCGTGGCTCTTGGCCCCCTTATCGGGGACGAAGATCATGAGGGGGACGTAGGGCCGCAGGGGCTCGATGCGGTACGGGGCATCCACGATGATGTCCACGTCGCCCCCCTGCTGGTACTGGGTCTCCACCGGGGCCTTCCCTTCCCCGGCCACGAGGAAGTCCATCCACGCCTCGTCGTTGTCCGCGCGCACGTCGCCCGGCGCGCGGACCCGAGCGGCGTAGACCAGCACCCCGTCCGGGAGGGAGGCGGGCACCGTCCACGCGGCCCGCACCGTGCGGGACTCCCCGGGGGCCATGCCGTCCAGGCGCTCGCCGCCCACGACCATCCCGTCCACCACCGCGAGGAGCTCCGCGTCGCGCGCGAGGGCGCTCCCGCGGTTTCGGGCGGTGAACTCCAGCGGGATGGCGCCGTCGGAGGCGCGGGGCTCGCCCATGGCGATGCGCGTCACCGCCAGGTCCACCGCCGGCACAGGGTCCACCGGGACCGCGATGAGCCGCACGTTGTCGGCCGGGGTGGGGTCCGTCACCGGAGGCGTGGCCCTGAGCGTGAGGGTCGCCGGACCCGTCGCCGGTGGCGCCGTCCACGGAACCTCCACCTCGACGGCCTCGCCCGGACCCAGGGCCGCGACGCCGGCCGAGCCGCCCCCGTCCACGGCCACCGTGCATGCCCCCAGGGCGTCGATGCCGTGGTTTGCCACCCGCGCCACGACGACCACGGCCTGCCCGGGCAGGGGGCGGGCAGGGTACATCTCCACCCGCTCCACGGCCAGGTCCGAGCCGCCCCGCTCCGCCAGACGCAGGGCCGCCTCGGCGTCCAGGGCCCCGGCCCTCACGGCCCCCTCGATGCCGGGCACGGCGCGGGCCGAAGCCACCAGGGCCGCCGCCACCTGGGCCGGCCCCAGGGAGGGCCTGTGGGCCAGGACCAGGGCCGCGGCGCCGGAGACCAGGGCCGCCGAGGCGCTCGTGCCGTGGATCCGCGTGAAGGCGCCGTCGCCCGTGACGTGCGTGGGCAGGTCGTCGTCGTGGCAGCAGGAGCCGGTCCCGAAGGCGCCCGGGACCGCCACCGTCACGTCCTCGCCCGGGGCCAGGAGGTCCGTGCGGTTCCCGATGTTGGTGAAGCCGCCGATGGGGCCCTTGCGTCCCGAGGCGGCCACGCACAGGACCCCGGGGTAGGCCGCGGGGTACATCTCCACGTTCGTGGCCTCGTTCCCCGCGGAGGCCACCACCAGGGCCCCGCGGGCGCGGGCGTAGTCCACCGCGTCCCGCAGGAGCCGGGACCCTACCCGGGCGCCCATGGAGACATTGATGATCCGTGCACCGCGGTCCGCGGCATAGACGATCCCCGAGGCCAGGTTTGCGAAAGAGGCATGCCCATTGGCATCCGTCACCTTGACCGGAAGGACGGCGCTGCCCCAGGCTACCCCCGCCATCCCCCAGCCATTGTCGCCGGCCGCGGCGATGATGCTGGCCATGGCGGTCCCGTGGCCCAGGTGGTCCGCCGTGTCGACGGTCCCCTCGTGGAAGTTCCAGCCCGCCAGGACGCGGCCCGCCAGGTCCGTGTGGCTCGCGTCCACCCCCGTGTCCACCACCGCCACCACTACCGACGGGTCCCCGGTGCCGAGCCGCCAGGCCTCGTCGATCCGGGCCTCGCGCAGGGACTCCTGGTCGGGGTAGAGGTGGTCGCCGGGGACGTAGGCGCAGGGCTTGGCCAGCAGGTTGGGCTCGGCGTAGCGCACCAGCGGGTGTAGGGCGAGCGCCGCCGGGTCCACCGGGCTCTCCATCCGGGAGGCCTCGAAGGTGTAGACCGCCAGTGCCCGGTTGGCCCCCACGAGGTGCAGGCCGTGGGCGTCCTCGAGGTCCGTCAACTCGCCGACGGTGGGCTCCCGGCGGAAGGCGACGTTGAGCTGCCCCTCCACCGCGAGGACGGCCCCCGAGCTGCGGAGGACCTCGGTCCGGTGCGTGGGTCGTGCCCGCGAGCGGGTGAGCTCGGTGCGTTCGGCGCGGCCCTCCACCTCCAGGACCCGGCGTGCCGTGGCGTGGGTGCGGGGTAGCTCGTAGAGCAAGACCCTGGCGCCGAACGCCGCGCAAATCACCAGGATGGCCGTTGCCAGGAGCAGCGGCCTGCGCGACATCACTCGCTGCGCAACCTCCGGTTGCTCGCTCATCATTACCGAATGCATCGCGTCCTCCCCATCATGCCGGTGCGCCCGACTCCCGTGGCGTCCCCCGGGTCCCGCGATCCGATGCATCCTAGCCCGGCCGGACACCTATGTGAAGGAGAAATTCACGGATGTGAGCAGAACCCGCCGCCTGCCGCGTATCCCGCTGGGCTGGTGACGGATCAGGACTGGAAAAGCTCCCCCTCGAGCCTCGTGAGGTCAGCCAGCAGGGCCCCGGCGCTGTAGCGGTCCGTCACTCGCTTGGCCATCATCCGCGCGATGACCCGGGACAGCCCCTCCGGCACCACCGGGTTGACCATGTGGGCCGGGAGTTCCACCTCCTCCACATTGCAGTGGAGGTAGCCCACCGAGTGGGAGACCTGGAAGGGCTCGCGTCCCGTCAGGAGTTCGTAGGCGGCGATGCCCAGGCTGAAGATGTCCGACCGCCCGGCGACGAACTCTCCGCGAATCTGTTCCGGGGACAGGTATTTCGCCGTCCCGAAGGTATCCCCGCCCTGGGCCCGCCTCCCCTCCTCGGCCTTGCGGCTCAGGCCGAAGTCGGTGATCCGCACCAGGAGGTCGCTCTCCCCGTCCAGGAGGAATCCGAAGCGGGACTTGTAGGAGGAGAGCATGACATTCGAGGGCTTGATGTCCCGGTGGATGATCCCCTGCTCGTGCGCGTAGGCAAGGCCCCGCACCACCTCCTTGAGGACGTGGACCGAGTCCGGGAGAGACAGCGGTTCCCGCTGCACCCGCTCCCGCAGCGTCTCCCCCTCGATGAACTCCATGGAGAGGTAGTGCACCCCGTCCACGCAGCCGAATTCGTGCACCTTCACGATGTTCGGGTGGTCCAGGGAACGGGCGTTCTCGGCCTCGTGGCGCAGCCGATCGATGAAGACGGCGCTGGAGCTGGCGGCGGCCTTGATGACCTTGAGTGCCACCTCCTCGTGGGCGACGCTGTCCAGGGCTCGGTAGACGACGCCCATCCCGCCCCGCCCCACCCGGGTCAGGATCTGGAACTTCCCGAACCACCCCTGGCCCTGGATCTCCCGCTCGTCCCCATCGGCGGCCTCGGGGGGCTTCGTGGCCAGGCGCTCCTTCTCCGCGCGGATGATCTCCCCCACGTCCACCTCCGCCCCCGCCGCCCGCCGCGAACGCGGCTCGGCGGGACGGGGCGCGGGGGACGTCAGGGCCGACGGGGTGACGGCGGCCCCGGCAAGGGGGGCCGTCGGCGAGTCCGACGGGACCGGGGCTCGCCTATCGAAGATCCCCCTCACTGCCGCCATGACCCGCGCCGCCACGGGAGGCCGGACGACCTCCAGGGTCGCGATGTGGCCCTCCAGGTCCCTGGCCGCCCGGGAGAGGTCGGCCTCCCGTGCCGCCGGGTCCCGTTCCAGGAGCCTGGCCAGGAGGGGGCCCACGTCCCTCAGAATGCGGCTCTCCTCCCCCGTCGCCCCCCCTGGGCCCACCACCGCCCCCTTGAGGAGCCGCTGGAGGATCTGACCCAGGGACCAGGCGTCCGCCTGGGGCCCCAGCACGGCGCCCGAGAGGACCTCCGGCGCGGCGTAGGCCTCCTCCCCCGTGTAGGGCCGCGCCCCGGGCGAGCCGGAGGCGACCGCGTCCCCGAAGTCCAGGAGCCGCACCACGGGCTGGGGCGGGAGGAACGGGTAGTCGGGGGCGGTGCCGAACTCGCCCCCGCGGGGCAGGAGGACGTTCTTGGGGTTGAGGTCCGCGTGCACCAGGCCCCGGCCATGGATGTAGGCGAGGACCCCGGCCAGGTCCCTCGCGAGCGCCAGGACCCGCAGGACCCCGAGGGCGCCGCCCCTTCGCAGGTGCCTCGCGATGGTCGGGCAATCCAGGTATTCCATGGAGAAATAGAGGAAGGAGGACCGCTCTCCGAAGTCGAGCATGCGCACCACCCCGGGGTGATCCAGGCGGGCCAGACACCGCGCCTCGGCGATGAAGCGCTCTTCCCGCGCGGGGTCCTCGATGACGTCCTCCGGCGTGAGGACCTTGAGGGCCACCACCCGGTCCAGGGTCATGTGGCGCCCGATGAACACGAACCCGCAGGCCCCGCCCCCCAGGCGGGAGGACAGGCGGTACTCGGGGAACACCTCGGAGACCGCCCGCACCAGGGCCAGGTCCGCGGGTCCCAGGGTGGGGGGCTGGGAGGCCCGCGGCGGCTCGGACCTGGGTCGCTCGCCTCCCTCCGGGGGCGCGGCCCCCGGGGCCGCCTCGCCGGCGCTGGCCATGGCGCTACCAAACCGGCACGGCCCTGAGGTCGTCCAGGATGGCACCGGCCCGGGGATAACGGTCCCGGGCCAGGGGGGCCATGCAGCGGCGCACGATGGCGTCCAGGCGCCGTGGCACCGCGGAGACGAGCTCGATGCACGGCCTGGGGAGCCGTTCCCGGGGCAGGCCGGCCATGCGGCCCCGTTCCAGGATCAGATCCCTCTTCGAGGCCGCCTCGAAGGGCCGCCGGCCCGTGAGGAGGACGTAGGCCACGACACCCAGGCTGAAGATGTCGGAGCGGATGTCCACCTTCTCGCCCCGGGCCTGTTCCGGCGACATGTAGTTGGCACAGCCCACGACGAATCCCGTCCGCGTCAGGTCGTCCGAGTCCTTTGCCTTGGAGATCCCGAAGTCCAGGACCTTCACCAGCCCCCTCGGGTCCAGGAGGATGTTGGTGAGCTTGATGTCCCGGTGGACGATGCCCATCCCCCCCGCGTGGTCCAGGGCGCAGGCCGCCTGCGCGAAGATCGAACAGACCTCGCGCACGGACGGCGCTCGCTCGCGCAACACGTCGCGCAGCGAACGGGCCCGGAAGTACTCCATCACGAAGTAGTGGAAGCCCGCGTCGGTGCCGATGTCGTAGATGGGGACGATATTTGGATGGAGGAGGCGCGCCACGGACTTGGCCTCGTTGGTGAACCGGGTTAGGCCGTGCGGGAACATCTTCACCACGCTGGGGTGCAGGACCTTGATCGCGACCGTACGGTCCACGATCTCCTGTCGGGCCTCGAAGATCATCCCCATGGACCCCCGGTCGATGAGTCCCTCGATGGTGTATTTCCCGAGGCGACGCGGGATCGTGGTCTCCGCCATGAAGGGCAAGATTGAGGGATCGTCGCCGACGATGCAAGACCGCTAGTGACCGGGGGGGGACGACTCGATCCTCGTGGCCGTGGCCGTGGGCTTGGACGGGGACGTGGGGCGCAGCCGCCTCAGCCCGCGTCCTGAGCCTTCCGGAGCACCAGCAGCCGCGGCTCGGTCATGGCCTCCACCTCCGGGTCCCGCGGGTTGTCGCGGGCCAGCCGCGCCACCTTCGCCACCAGGCGTCCCCTCAGGGGCATGGGTGCTATAGTGGGATCCCGAGGGATCCGGCATGCCGATCGAGTATGTCCTGGCCATCGTGGCGGTCGTCGCGGCGTTGATACTGTTGGCGATCATCTTCCACTTCGCTCGCGAGAACTCCGCACTCCGTCGTGAGCGGCTCGAGGCCGCGGACATGACCGGCGTCCATTGCAGGAAGGGTCTGGACGAGCTGCGCTCGATCCTGGAGGCGATGAACGCCCTCTACGGTGAACCGGACGAGGTCCGGTGCGGCGAGTGGAACGAGCGCATCAAGAAGTGGAACAGCGAGTACGTCCCCGCATGCACCAAGGATCCCCTCCCTTTGCTGGATTGCGAGGGGGATGGGTGATGGCAGCCCGCCCCACGCCTTACCCTGGACATCGGCTCCGTGGGCGTGGCCGTGGGCGTGGGCGTGGGCGTGGGCCTGGGCCGTGGGCATCCCGGCCACCTGCACCTACAACGTCCGCCTACGCGCCCTCAGGGCCCCGCCGGCGAGGCGGGCCCGAGGGACTTCTTGATGATCTCCCGCTGCCGGGCGGCCTCGGCCTTCACCTCGTGGCCGTCGGCCAGGTAGGAGGCCAGGAGGTCGTAGATGTCGTAGGCGATGGGGTAGCGGTCCTTGTCGCCGCCGAGCTGGATCTGGAAATACGTCTCGTTGTACAGCCCCACTGCCATAGACGCCACCCGCGCCTGCACCTGGGCCAGGTAGTGCCTCTTCAGGTCGAACCGCTGCATCTCGTCGAAGGCCGCCTTGGCCGACGCCCACTCCTCGGCCTCCAGGGCCTTCATGCCGTCCTCGAAGCGGCGGGAGGCCATCTGCTCCACCTCGCGCGCACAGGCGGCCAGCATCTCCCGGGCCTGGGCGGTGTAGGTGTTGCTCAGCTCCGGCTCCAGGACGGTCGTGCGCTTGAGGGGCTCCATGGCATTGAGGAAGTCCCTGCGGTCGTAGGCCCGGCGGCCGGCCTCGTAGCTCTGCAGGACCTCGACGATGCGGTCCCGCAGGCGCTCGATCTTGGAGCTGGGGCTCTGTTCCATGAGCTCCCCGATGTAGCGCAGGGCCAGGGCCCCATCCCCGCGGCCGTAGGCCTCCCGTGCCCGTGAGAACTCCACCTCCTCCTGGATGCCCCGCGCCATCTTCTCCGCGGCCCCACGGTAGACGCTGTCCGCGGACACCTGGCGGAACTCCGCCACGGCCTCCTCGAACCGCCCCTCGTTGTAGAGGTCGTAGCCGGCGTCGTGGTGCAACTTGCCCTCGGCGTTGAGCTCGCACTCCCGGATGAGCAGCGTGAGCTGCCTCCCCGCCGTCGTGCGATCTCCCCCCGCGTACTGGATCGACGTCTGGAATGCCACCACCGCCCCCGCCCAGTCCCTGTCGAGCTTGCGCCCCTCGCCCAGGTCGCGGTAGTCCTGGCTCAGGGTCCCGCGCAGGACCGCGAGCCTCTCCTGGGAGTTGTCGTGGTACCCGCTGCCCCTGGGGACGAGCTGGAAGCGCTCCAGGGCCTTCTCGGGCTGTCCCGACTGTTCCAGCGAGACCCCGGTGGTGTAGTCCCCGTAGGCCGACTCCTCCAGGGAGCACACGGCGACGCCCCGCCGGGCGAACTCCACCAGCTCCTCCTGCCCCTCCTGGCCTCGAAGGGCGTCGAGGAGGTCCTGGAACGACTGCCGGGCGTCACCCCAGCGCGTGACCTCCCAGAAGTGCTGGGCGCGGCGCCTCCAGTGATCCGTGGCCGCCTTGAGGAGCCCCGACTCGGGGCGCTGCCCATGCGTGGCGGCGAGGCGCTCGACCGCGTATCCCGCATTGGGGAAGTCCCCGCCGTTGACGTAGCCGAGCAGCTCCCGCACCTCGATGCGCCAGGCCGCGTCCTGGTCGGGCGACCCCGGCGTGGTCTGGACCTGATCCCGTGGCGCCACGAACCGCATCGCCAGGATGAACACCACCAGGAGGGGCACCCCGACGGAGAGGATCCGCCCGCGGGGTCCGAGCGACGCGAAGCGGCCCGCCAGGTCGAGCCGGGAGCGGATCTCCACCCGCACCAGGGCCGTCCCGAGCTGCACCTCGTCCTTCGGGGCCAGCTGGGCCGTGGAGAGGGCCTGCCCGTTCACGAAGGTCCCGTTGCGCGAACCCAGGTCCTTGACGTACCAGCCCCCGGACTTGCAAAAGATCTCGGCGTGGAAGCGGGAGACGCCCTCCCCCTTCAGGACCACGTCGTTGCCCTCGCGGGTCCCCAGGGTGATGCTCCCCCGGGTCACCTCGTGTATCTGGTTACGCCGCGCCCCCCCCCGCAGGACCCGCAGGAACACCCGCCGGTCCCGGGCGAGCTCGTCCTCCGCGGGCAGGGACAGGTCCTCCGAGGACTGGCGCTCCATGTCGAAGGTCAACGCGATGCCGCCGACCCGGAGTTCGTCTCCGTCCGAGAGCGTGGCCTCCCGGGACACCTCGCCGTTGACGAGGATGCCGTTCCGGCTCCCCAGGTCCTTCACCGTGAGGCGGCCCTGGCTGGAGACGCAGATGGCGTGTTTCTTCGATACCAGCTTGTCGGCCAGGACCAGGTCGCAGTTGGCGTCCCGGCCGATGGAGAACTCGCCCTTGCCGATGAGGTAGTGGCGCTTGATCCCCAGTTCTTCGTAGGTGAACTTCATCGCACCCCGTCCGCCCCGGGAAGGAGTCGTGAAGGAATCGGTGATTCTTTCACGGCGACCAGGGCCCCGTCCGGACGGCGCCTCCCTACTTGGAGCCGTCCTTGAAGAGGTACTCCAGGTAGGCGCTGCAGCGCAAGTAGCGAACGTCGTTCGGGTCCTGCACCGCGGCCAGCATCCTCCGCAGGGTGGCCTCGGCGGCGGCCGTGTCCTCCTTCTCGTACTGCTCTCGGAACAGGTTCTGGAGGTCGTCGCAGAAGCCTGCCCAGTCGCCCTCGGACTCCTCGGTCCGCGTCCGCGCCTCGGCCTTCAAGGCCACGAAGGCGGGATGGATGTCCTTCAGCGCTACGTCCAGATAACGCACGGCCTCGCGGAACTTCGCCAGGGACTTGAAGTAGTTCTCCTCCTGCGCAGCGTCGTCGCGCTGCGCGGCCAGGAGCTCGCCCTCGGCCATGAGCTTCCGGGCCGTGGCCATGCGATCCTCGACGGTGAGGGTGGGGCTCAGGGCCGGGTCGTCCGGGTCCGCCATGCGCGGCTTCACGTCGATGTGTAGGTCCAGCCGGTCGCCGCCCTTGAAGAGGATCGGGAACACCGTCTCCCCGGTCCCCTTCGCCACGACGATGAAGAGGGCGGGGTTGTTGCCCGGCAGGACCTGCTCCACCGAGACCAGGGCGTCGTCGTGGACGATGAAGCGATCGTCCCGTGGGTTGACGATCTCGCCGTAGACGGTCTTCTTCACCAGGACCGCCCTCCCCTCCTGCAGGGCGAGCCGGTCCTCCATGAGCACGGCCTCCTTGCGGCTCGGCGCCAGGAGGAAGGCCAGGTAGGCGAGGCCGAGGAACGTGACCAGGGGGATGGCCATGAACCAGTTGAGCCTCACGTGCCCGTCCTCGGTGCGGTCCACGACCATTCGCTTCAGCTCGCCCAGGTCGTGCTTCTCACGCCTCCTGCGCTGCACCAGGACCTCGCTCATGTCGATAAACTCGGTCCCTTCCTCGCTCGAGTCCGTGGCCGCGCGCGGAGGCTCTCCCATGGTCCCTTCGGGGGCGGTGGGTCCCACGGGCGTCACGCGGGCGCTGGGGGTCTGGGGCCGCGAGCTGCCAGGACGGGGCCGTGACGCCTCCAGCTCGTCCACCTGGATCCCCTCCGCGAACCGGACCCCGGACTCGTCCCTGGCTTCCTGGGGCTCCAGCTCCACGAGTTCGGTCCCCTCCTCGGCCTCGGGGAGTGGAAGATGGTCCAGCTCCACCTGGTCGGTCCTCTCCTCCTCCAGCCCCGCCGTCTCCACCCCCTCCGCGAGATCCACGCGTGCGGCCGGCGGTTCCGCCGGCTCCGGTCCAGGCTCCGCCGCCGCCTCGCCCAGCAGCTCCGAATCGGCGTCCAGGTCCGCGTCCGCCTCGAACCGCACCTCCTCGGCCACCTCCTCGGCCACGGCCTCGGACACGGCCTCGGCCGGGAGGGGCGACCGACCCCCACCGGGCAGTTCGTCCAGGGGGAGCAGGGTGGTGCCCTCGTGCTCGTCTACCTGGGGCGGAGCCACCGCGAACCCCGCGTCGGGCAGGTCGGGAAGCGGCCGGCCCTCCTCCTCCTCCTCCTCCTCCTGCTCCTCGTCGTCGCGAGGCAGAGCGAACTCCCCCTCCGCGTCGTGTCCCTCCCGGGGGTCCTGGGTCACGAGGTCCTCATTGGATTCCCAGCTGGCGACCTCGAATCCACCGCTTTCCTGGGCCAGCACCTCCGTGACGCTCG
The DNA here is from genome assembly GCA_016209495.1 of Planctomycetota bacterium. GTDB lineage: Bacteria > Planctomycetota > JACQVX01 > JACQVX01 > JACQVX01 > JACQVX01. The sequence continues at coordinate 21,620 of JACQVX010000140.1, read as the reverse complement.
GCTGGTGGAAGGTGAATTCGAAGTCGCAGACCCGGATGGCGTCACCGTCCTTCAGCAGGCCCTGCCTCACCGAGCGGCCGTTGATGCATACGCCATTCTTTCGACTGAGCTGGCGGATGACGAAGCCCTGGTGGGTGGCCTCGATGGCCACGTGCTGCCTCGAGATGTAGGGCTTCTCCAGGACGATGTCGTTGTCCAGGTGGCGCCCGATGGTGAACCGTGCGCCAGCGCGCAGGTGGTATTCGGCCTCCATGTCCTGGCCGAGCGGCATGACGAGTCGGGCGCTATGCGTCACGGCCGTGTCTCCCTCGGGGAGCCGTCGGGCCATTGGCAAGGCCCATGGGTCCGGTCCCCGTCTCCCCTCTACGTCCGCTGCTCGATGAAGGACGCAAGCCCGTTGCCGTGGTGGCCCCCCATGAATGACCCTCAACCCTTCTACTTCCAGGGGATTGGCCCCGTTCCGGGACCCCGGCAAACGTCGAGGGTCACCACACGCGTCGAAGCTCGCCACAGGGTGGGTGGGCGCCCGGTGCGACCCCGCGGGCGCGGTGCGAAACCACCTTAGTCGCCGTAACGAAACCACTGCTACATTCGGCCGGCTACGAAGGCCGCTGGCGTCGTCGCTCCGCCTCCGCGTGTCTTTCCATTGACACGCGTCGTCGTCGCTCCTAGCCATCGACCTTCTCGCTCGGCCTCGGTGTTGACGCAGTGGTTTCGTTACGACTCCTTGCCCCGGGGGGCCTCAGGGGAGCCGGAAGGTCTTGATCACCATCGGACTGAAGATGATCAGCACGACCGTGGGGAAGATGAAGGCGATGAGGGCGAGCATGACCTTCACCGGGGCCTTCTGCGCCAGGGTCTCCCCGCGGACGGACCGCTTCTCACGGAGCTGCTCCGACTGGATCCGGAGGGTCGGCGCCAGGCTGGCCCCCAGCTCGTCCGCCTGCACGATGGCCGAGCAGAGGGAACGCACCTCGTCGAGGTTCGCCCGCCGGGCCATGTCCTTCAGGGCCTGGCTGCGGGTCTTCCCCATGCGCACCTCCCGGAGGAGGAGGGACCACTCCTGGGCCAGGGCGTTCTTGTGCTGCTTCTCCACGATGCGCTCCACCGCCGCGGTGAAGTCCAGCCCCGCCTCCACCGAGAGGGTGAGCAGGTCCATGGAATAGGGCAGGGCCTTACGGATCTGGAACTGGCGCTGCCGCGCCGCCTCCCCCAGATAGACCAAGGGGAGGATGAGGCCTGTCCCGGCGAAAAGGCCGTAGACGGCCCAGTGGGGGACCTGGACATACATGAGCGAGCCGATGGCGCTCCCCAGTGCGCCGCCCACCACCACCGTGGCCATGAGCTCGTCGGGGGTCATGGCCCCGCCCTTCCCCGCATTCAGGATGAGGTCGCGGCAGCGCGCCCGCAGGGCATCGAACAGGGCCACGACGGTGTCTCCCCAGCCCGCGAGCGGCGCGCGGGTACTGGCGCGGGTGGGGACCTTGCCGATGGCGTAGGCCACGAGCTGCACGAATGGGTGGATGAGGCTCCAGAGGAAGTTGCCGACGAACCGCTCCTCCCGCTCCTTGCGGAAGTCCACCGATACCGTCTCGTGGTAGATGGAAACCGTCGACCATACGAAGAGGCTCACGCAGGATCCGGTGAAGACGTAGATGACCAGAGGGTTCATGGGTTGTGGGCTCAGACCTCGATATTCACGATCTTCCGGATGAACCAGAACCCCATGACCTCCAGGACAGCGATGACGCCCAGGATGGCGTTGCCTGTCCACGTCGTGAACAGGGGCAGGATGTACTCGGGTTGCATCAGGTAGATGCCCAGCAGGAAGGCCAGCGGCAGGAGGCCCATCACCAGGCCCTGGAGCCGACCCATGGCCGTCAGCGCGCTGATGCGTCGCTCGATCCGGCTGCGATCGCGGATGGTGTGGCTGATCTTGCCGAAGACCTCGGTGAGGTTGCCCCCCACCTCCCCGGAGATCTCGATGGCCGTGATCACGAGGTCCAGGTCCTCGCCGGGCATGCGCTCCAACATGTGCCTCAGGGCCGCGTCCAGGGAGGCCCCCAGCTTCAACTCCTGCGTCAACAGACCGATCTCCTGCGCCATGGGGTTGGGCATCTCGTGGCGCGCGGACTCGAATGCCATGGGCAAGGCGATGCCGGCCCGCAGGGAATTGGTGAGGCTCTGGAGCAGGTCCACGAGCTGCTCCTGGAAGCGCCGCGCGCGCTTCCAACGCAGGAGCCGGATGGTGACCTCCGGGACGAAGACGCCGGCCAGGCCGGTGAGGACCGACCACACCATCTCCTGCGTCGCGAGGAGCACCCCGAAGAAACCCAGGGTCCCGGTGAAGGCCGAGAGATAGATGAGCTGCTGCGGCGGGATGGAGAGGAACATGGACTCCAGGGTCCTCTCCGCCCCGGACACGTACTTCTCCTCGTAGGTGGTCCAGCCCTCGCTGAAGAGGCTGAAGCCCACCGTGACGAAGATGGTCACCGCCGCGAAGATGAAGGAGAGGACGAAGCCCTGGGCCGCGAGGTCTTCCATTGTGCACGCGGCCTAGCTGAACAGCGCCATGTCCACCGGTATCCCCCGGCGCTTCAATTCCTCCACGAACTTGGGCACCACCCCGGTGGCCTTGTGCCCCCCCTTGATGCGGCCCTCCGCATCCACCCCCGTCTGCACGAACTGGTAGATGTTCTGGAGGGTGATGACGTCCCCCTCCATCCCCACCACCTCGCTGATGTGCGTCACCTTGCGGCTCCCGTCCGGAAGCCTCGCCTGCTGGACGATGAAGTTCACGGCGCTGGAGATCTGCTCGCGGATGGCGCGCGATGGCAGCTCCACGCCGCTCATGAGGACCAGGGTCTCTAGGCGGGCCAGGCAGTCCCTGGGGGAGTTGGAGTGGACCGTGGTGAGAGAACCGTCGTGGCCCGTGTTCATGGCCTGCAACATGTCGATGGCCTCGCCGGCACGGCACTCCCCCACCACTATGCGGTCCGGGCGCATGCGTAGGGCGTTGATGACCAGCTGGCGGATGGGGATGGCCCCCTGGCCCTCCAGGTTCGGCGGTTTGGCCTCCAGGGAGACCACGTGATCCTGGGGGAGCTGAAGCTCACTCACGTCCTCCACGGTGACGATCCGCTCCTCGACGGGGATGAAGGCGGTGACGACGTTGAGCAGGGTGGTCTTGCCCGACCCGGTCCCGCCGCTGATGAGGACGTTCTGGCGGTGCCTCACCACCAGGGACAGGAAGTCCGCCATGCGCCGCGTCAAGGTCCCGAAGGCCACCAGGTCCTCGGTCTTCAGCCGCTCCTTGGGGAACTTGCGGATGGTCAGGCAGGGGCCGCTCACCGCGAGGGGGGGGATGATGGCGTTCACCCGGGAGCCGTCCTTGAGCCGCGCGTCCACCATGGGCGTCTGCTCGTTCACCCGCCGCCCCACCGGGGAGATGATCCTCCGGATCACATTCAAGAGGTTGTCGTTGTCCGTGAAACGGGCGCCGGTAATCTCCAGCTTCCCGTTGCGCTCGACATAGACCCGGTCCCAGTTGTTGACCATGATCTCCGTGACCGACTCGTCCGCCAGGAGCTCCTCCAGCGGCCCCAGCCCCAGGGCCTCGTCCACGACCTCCTTGCAGAGCCTCTCCAGGGAGACCCATCTCGGGATCTCCGCCGCCAGCTCCTTCACCACCTGGGTCACCACCTGGGTGGTGGTGAGCCTGGCCTCCTGCTCGCTCACGGCGTCCAGGTCCATCTGCTTGATGGTCTTGTTCTGGATCAGCCGTTCGTGGACCTTCCGCTTGATCTCCGGCGGGACCTGCTCGGGCCTCTCCCCCGCGAGTCCCAGGGCCGATTCGTCGCCCTTGCCGTCCGCCTGGAAGACCAGGTCGAACTCGCCTATGCGCACCGTCGCCCCGTCCGAAAGCGGTGTGTCGCGTTCAATGCGCGAGCCGCCGACGAAGGTCCCGTTGGCGCTCCCGAGGTCCCGGATGATGAACTTGTTGTTATAGAAGAAGATCACGCAGTGCTCCCGCGAGACGCTCTTGCGCGGGAGGACAAGGTCGTTGCCCTCCTTCTTGCCAATGGTGAGCTTGGTCTTGTTGAGGAGGATCCTCTTGGTCTTCCCGTCTCTGCTGTCCCGGATGAGCAGTGCGGACACGGCCAGATCCTTGACAAGCATCGGGGGAGCCGCGCCTCCATCGGGCGCCACGAGCGCCCGACGGGAGGGATTGCCAGCGGCAGTCCCGTTCGGCGCAGCCGCCGGGGCCGCCCCACCGAGCAATGGGTCTACCTACCGGGCTGGAGGTGCTCCAGGGGGTTGAAGATCTCCTTGTTCTCGATGGCCTGGCGTATGGCGTCGTTGGAGTCGAAGGAGGGACGCTTCGGGTCGAGCTGGGAGTCCGCCGCCTCCCGCAGCACCAGCGAGAGGGACCCGAAGGTCTGGGCATGGATCAGCTTCTGGGCCTCCTCGGGACTGGCCTTGAGCGTCACGGTGCCGTACGCGGACGCCGGACCTCCGCCGCCGAAGAGCCCCGTCGGCGACGCCGCACCCGCCTGACCCAGGGACAGGACGAGCTTCTTCTCCGCGAGGGTGACGGTGAACTCGTAGTTCAGTCGCTGGACCTTGAACGTCGCCAGGACGTCCACGAAGTCGCCCACCTTGAGGGCACCTGCCAGGCCGCTGGTCTCGCTGACCTGCACGGTGACGGCGCGCTGTCCGGCCCCCAGGGTGAATCCCCCTCGCGGCCCTTCGGCCCCAAGGGCGAAGTGGTGGACGAGGAGGACCTTCCCCTCCTTCACGTCCGCCACCAGTTTCCGCTTGCCCACGTAGTTGTCCTTGTAGGCCTCCTCGATGACCGCCCCTCCGAGGGCGTCGATCCACGTCTTGGGGTACTTGGTGACTCGCACGGAAGTCGGGCCCAGAAGGTCGCCGCTCTTGAGGTCCTCCGCGGCCTCCAGCACCGGATACTGGACCTGCTCCGCCCGGATCTTGTCCCGCTGTTGCTCTAGATAGAGCTTCATGGCGACCACGGCGACCACGCCCATGATGATGGCCATGACGAGGGCGATCTTGTTGCGCATCCTGCCTCCAGCCGCTGAATCCTAGCGCAGGGCGTTCGCGCGATGCAAATGGACCCGTTCGGAGGAAAGGGGCGGCGCGACCTCAGCGACCGAGCAGCAGCTCCTTCAGGTGGGGGCCACCGGACTCCAGGGAGTCCAGGGTAGTGTCCAGGCCCTGTCCGTCGCAGACAGCGGCGTCCCATTCGACGAGTCCCCCGATGACGTAGCGCGAACCGACCCCACCCGGCCCGGGCCACGCCACGGCGGCGGCGGTCCGCCCGCGCGGGTCCATGTAGCCGAGGGAGGCCATCGAGGCCCCCAGCAGCTCCACGTAGGCCCCCCTGCGAAGGAGGTGCGGGGCGACCCGCGGGTCGCCTCGCGGTACCCACCGGAGGGGGACATAGCCCCGGCCCGCGAGCTGACGCGTCATGAGGGACACCAGTGCCGCGGGGGCGAGAGGCGAGACTCCCTCCCGGAGGGGGATCGTCTCGCCGTCCATGCGGACGGTCTTCCACCGGGCATCCGGGGGAGGGGAAAGTTCGCTCTCGAAGGCCCGTGAGCCGCCGGCGGCCAATGCCAGCAACAAGACGTCGCACCCCACGGTGCCCTGGGCCACCGCGGCCATGGACAGGAGCACCGCCAGGCTGGCGATCGCGATACCCTTCAGGAGTCGGGTGGTCATGACTTCATGCCTCGTCCATCCAGCGACACGGGGCGCCCCTTTGGGGCGCCCCGCGTGACCTGGCCGCTGCCGCTACCCGTTCGGCACCGGCGGGACCGTCGGCGCTGGCGCGGGCCCCGGCGCTGGCGCGGGATTGGTGTTCACCGGCTTCGCCTTGTTTCCCACCGCGGTCATGGGACCCTGCGTCCCCTGGAAGATCGCGTCCAGCTCGCCACCAAAGCGTCCCACGGCGACGATGAGCGCGATGGCCACCAGGACGACGATGATCAGGTACTCCGTCAACCCCTGTCCCCTGCGGCGTCCGTATCCCAACATGGGTGTGTCCTCGTCCCGACCTCTAGGATCTCGTTGCACAGGAAGGAATGGGCAACCCCGGTGCCGCCCCCGTCCCGTAGCCACCGCGCGCATGCAGTTCCTTCGCCTTCACTTGCATCCGCTCCGCCCTTCCCTGGCCCGAGGCCCGTGTGGAGCCGTCCCACAGCCGCCGAATCCTCCCGCACCCCTCGACACTGGAAGTGACTCCCATGCGCCGCACGTCGGCTCGCATGGAAACGCCGAGGCCCGCCCCCGATGGGCGGGCCTCGTCGCGACTCTCTGTGGGGGACATCGGGGGGACGCCGCCGAGGAGCCCCCCCGAGCCATCAGAGCCCTTGCTGCAGACCCTGGTCCAGGAGGATCTCCTCCTCGGTCCGGCGGCCGCCGTTGGTCCCGGTGCTGGTCGTGCCCCCGGTGGGAGGGAAGACCTTGTCCTTCACCTCGCCCAGGTGGCGCACGCCCCGCTGGATGGACTGGCCACCCCAGCTTAGCTGCTTCGTCCCGTAGGCGATGTCCGTGAACTTGGCGAAGAAGCCCTGCTTGTTCTTCCCGAAGTTCCGGAGCCGGTCGAGGCCCTGCTTCATGGATGCGATGCCCACGCCCACGTCTGCCACCGCGTCGACGGTCTTCCAGACCGTCTTGGCGACATCCCATATCTTGCCGAGGGTGGACATGAAGCCACCGCTCTCCTTCTCGCCGCCGCGGGAGGCCTCCTGCTGGCGCGTCGCCTCCACCTGCCGGCGTGTCCCCTCCATCCGGCGCTCCAGCTCGGGGGTCCGGCCCACCTGGGGCGTACCCTCGGCGCGCCGGCCCTGGGTGGTCGCCGGCCGGCCCTCGGTGCGGCGACCCGTCGTCGTGGCCACCTCCTCGGCGCGACGTCCTACCTTGTCCATCTGGCCCAGGACGCCCAGGTGCTGGCGCCGTTCCTCCATGCGCCGGTCGATGGTGTCGAGCTGCGAGGTGAGCTCCTGCTTAGTGATCTGGTCGAGGGCGATGTTCGCCTTCTCCATCTTCGTGACGGCCGCCTCGGCCCGGCCCAGGGCTTCGTTGTATGCCTCGTAGTCCTTCGCGTCGACGGCCTGCTGCAGGTCCTTCACCGCCTGGTTGTATTCCGCGTTCGCGCGTTCGATGACCAGGTACTCCTCCCGGTAGCGCGCACTGCGCGGCGCCGGGGCCGCGGGCGCCGCCGGGGCACCGGACAGTGCCGGGTCAGGCGTGGTAGCCGGGGGCGGGGCCTCCTGGGCGTAGAGGGGTCCAACCGTCACGACGACGAAGGACAGACTGATGGCCGCGATGGTGTGCCTGGACTGCATGAACCTGTTCATCGTGCTCACCTCTCCTTGCCCTGCGAAGGAACAATGCCGGTGCCGGCTTCACGATGGTGAGGGTTCACCTCAAGAGAAGCTGGAATGTGGACTTGCAGGCCGCCGGGCCCGACCCTCGTTCCACGTCTTCCTGTGGGCCGAGTCCACGCCTGTGGAGCGCCTCCACAGGAAGTTCGCCGCGGTCGGACAAGGACGTGGGACGCGGGAAGGGAAGGTCAGAAGCCGAACCGGAGCTGCCGGGTCGCGGCGAAATCGCGCTCCCAGGCCCCGTTCCGATCTTCCGGCTCCGGGAGCAGGTACTCGGGGAACATGCCCCGTTCCAGCCCCCGGGAGAGGTCGTAGACGAGGAAATCACGGAAGAGGACGCCCTCCACGTCGTGGCGGGAGGGGTCCCCGAGCGTTCGATGGGCTGGCGTCTTTAGCAGGGTGGTGTGCGCCCTGGAGACCGTGGCGTCCGGCAGCTCCATGACGTTCCTGGACCCGGCGGTGTAGGACGTATACTGGAAGTCCACCTGGGACTCGCGACCCTCGAGCCAGGCGCCGGGCCCAAGCCGGCCGTCCAGGATGGCGGTCACGTAGTATTCCTCGGAACCGTCGCGCCCCGGGTCGCCCCGGTAGGCCTGCGCCCGACCGAGGTGGAGGATGGTCGCCCCGATGGTATAGACCTGCGTGGCGGGCCCGCCGGACCCCTCCCGCGCCAGCCCGCGGAAGTTCCCGAAGAAGGGCGTGGCGTTCACGCCTCCTGCCGTTTGCCAGGCCGTATAGCGCGCGGCAATCTCCGCGCGCTGGGCGACAAGCCCCAGGTCGCCCCGGTAGATGGCCCCCACGATGAGCAGGAGGTAGACCGGCAGGAGGACCACCATCTCCGCCATGGCGTTCCCGCCCTCGTCGCGGAGCGCACGTCGCAGGCCGCCCATCAGTGGCTCACCACCGCGTCCAGTCCCGAGCCGAACTGGAAGGGGCTGCCGCTCGCCGGGTCGGCCATCCGGGCCAGGGCCACCCGCACCGAGGGGTCCGGCGGGCCCATGGGGTCCTCCCTCCAGCGGGCCTGGGCGAGGCCTTGCCATAGCTCCGACGCCGGCCGGCCCAAGTAGGTATGCGGAGAGCGCGTGGACACCAGCTTCGCCCCCCAGCGGACCCGCGTATAGAGGTTCTCCTCGGTGTCCGAGGCCCAGCCGGCCAGGTCTTCCTGGACGCGTCCGCCGTCGTCGATCCCCACGTGGGCGCTGGCCAGGGCCACGTAGCCCCAGTCCGGGTCTCCGAAGCCCGCCTCGAACGTCCCGCCGGCGAGGGGGGGGCTGTAGACGCCCACGTTGATTCCTACCCCGAGGGCCTCCGGGTTCACGACCAGGGGCATGTAGAGGTCGCGCATGGGGCCGTCCAAGATGTCCTCCAGATCGCGCTCCTGATAGCGGTTCTGCCTCGGGGTGCCGGCCTGGGGCCACACCCTGACGTCCGACCGGCCGTCCTCCTCCCACTCATCCTCCGCGCAGAGGGGGCACTCCTCTATGGCGTGGTGGGGGAGATACCAGTCCGGGATGTCAATCACCTCCTCGTGGGGCCCCTGCTTGGGGTCCTCCATCTCCGGCGGATAGTGCCCGTTCTCGTGGACGAGGAAGAAGGGGAAGTCGGAGGTCAGGTGGAAGTGCTCGTGGTGCCAGTGGTGATTGGGGCCGAAGGGCGCGTAGAACCTGCGGTAGTCGTCGGTGACGTGGAGCGGAGGCCCCATGGAGACGTGCCCCAGGTCCTGGGGGTGCCAGCAGACCCGGGTCTGGTGATAGGCGCCCCGATACCAGAGGTTGCCGGTCTCGGGGTCGAACCACGAGGACTCGGATCCGCCCCCCCCCCAGTATGGCAGCTCGTCCTGGCCGATGCGCCGGGTGGCGTTGGTGACGGCAAAGTTGTATACGTCGTCCGCGCGGAAGACCGGGATGGGACGCGCCCCGTCCCGGAAGACGAAATAGCCGTTGTCCCAGTCCGACTCGGCCTCGGGGAGCATGGCCACCCGCTCGGCCCCGTTGGCCTGGGCCACGCGCCAGACCTCCTCGCGGATGACCGCGGGGGTCAGGGTGGCGATGCCCCGGGCCAGGCGGCCCATGCGCTTGATCCACCGTTTCCCGCGACCGTCCCCGCCGCCCGGCGAGACCACCCAGTCCTCGTAGCGCTGCCTCGCGAGCTGGTAGCGCGCGCGCACGGCCCAGACCTCGGCGCCCCCCGCGATGAGGTCGTCCGCCGGGGGCGAGCACTCGAGGAAGCCGTTCAGGGTGTCGAAGACCACGTAGTCCACCGCGTAGCGCATGAGCCGGTAGTAGGTGTATGCCATGCCGTCGTTCAGCCAGGCGATGGCCGAGAGACCATTGGCCTCGACCAGCGCCCCCGCGTAGGCGGAGGCGTCGGCGGCGTTCTGGACCCGCACCCGCGAGGCCGTCACGCGGCCCACGTGGAAGGCGAGGGAGACGAAGAGGACCAGGGTGAATGCCGTGATGGCCCCGAAGACCAGGCTTTGACCCCGCTCATCGGCCCAGGCCCGGCCCAGGACGCGTGCGATCCGCCGCGCGGGCGCCATCAATCCTCCCAGGGCCTGTAGAGGGCGCAGCGCTCCCGGATGGTCAGGTGCGGCACCCCGTCGTAGATCGGACCGCGTAGCGGGCGGCCCTGCCCGTCGCCCAGGTAGAGGAACTTCGCCCCCAGGGCGAAGAAGGTGTTGATCACCGGGATGGAGAGCTCGAAGTCGTGCTCGACCGTGAGCTGCACCGTCGGACCCGAGGACTCGTCGACGACGCGGGTCTTGGTGTCGGCGGCCGGGGACCGCGGCAGCGGCCCCCAGCCGGGTACATCCACCGCGACCCCCTGCGGGCCCGTGGTGCCCGCCACCGCGCTCGTGACCACCTTGGCGGCACGGAGCGGATCCTCGCCCACCATCCGGGCCCTGGCCGCGGCGAAGGCGGCGTACTGGACCACCTCGTGACCCGCATAGATGAGGCAGAGCTGCATCACCGCCAGGGTGATGAAGATCTGGACCGGGAACACGATGGCGAACTCCGCCATGGCGTATCCGGCCTCTCCCCTCGCCGACTTCCTCATGCCCTTCTCGTCCCCGGAATGACAAGGTCCCCGGGGAGAACGTCTCCGGGGACCTTGCATCCAAGCGCCGTACCTGTCTCGACGAGGCTGTAGGCTAGGCGCCCGGGATCTTCTGCGCGACGCCGGTGTCCAGCGCGGACTCGGAGTTCGTGAAGATCTCCTCGACCTTGCCGCCGAAGGCCCCCACCGCGGTGATCAGGGCGATGGCCACCAGGACGACGATGATCAGGTACTCCGTCAGGCCCTGGCCACTCTTCCGGTCCGTCTTCAGCAGGTTCGTGCGCTTCATGGTCCTATCCTCCTCGTTCAGTTCCTTGGAAGTTCTCTAGTTCACTGGCCCGGTTCGCCAGGAAGAGGGCGCATACCTGGTGCCATCGTCTCCAGGTTCGCTTCAACTCCTTCCCTTCCAAAGGCGGCACGGAGATCCGAGCAGCCCGCACGGCCTGTCCCCTTGCTTCGCCTCCTGTGGGGCCGTCCCACAGCTGTGGGCCGGCCCCACACGAGGCCCGACGGGGCAGCGGCCGGGTCGGACACGGGGGGAAACGACGCTGTCGCAGGGGACGGGCGCGCCGGGCACCCCGAGCGGTTATAAGGGAACGCGGAGGTAGACCCCCATGGAATGGCTCCGGGCCCTTCGGCGCGCCGCGGAGAACCTGGTCCCGGCTGCCCTCTGGGGCTACATGGCCTTGAGGGCCTGCGTCCTTCCCATGGCCCGTCGCCTGGAGGAAGGGCGCGGCCTCGATCTGGACCTCGTCTGCACGGCGCTCTTCCTCCTGGACTATCTGGTGGTGATGGTCCTGTTCGTCATCCGGCGGCCCTACACGGGCATCTCCGCGACACCCTGGACCATCGCCACGACCCTGGTCGGCACGTTCGGCCCCCTGCTGGCGAGTCGCACCGAGGTAGGCTGGGACCACCCGCTTCCCCTCGTCCTCATGACCGCGGCCACGGTGATGGTCTTCCTGTCCGCCCTGTCCCTGAACACGAGCTTCGGCCTGTTGCCCACCGACCGCGGCATCAAGACGGGCGGCATGTATCGCCTGGTCCGTCACCCCCTCTACGGCAGCTACCAGGTCGCCAACCTGGGCTTCCTCCTCTCCAGCTACAGCCACTTCAACCTCGCGGTGATGGGGGTCGCCCTGGTCTGCCAGGTTTTCCGTCTGCGGAGCGAGGAGGCGCTGCTGGGGCGGAACCCGGAGTACGCGGAGTATCTCCGGCGGGTCCGCTGGAGGCTCTGTCCCTATGTCTACTGAGGAGGGTGCGTGCGTCGGGCTCAAGCGACCCGGAGACCGGGCACGTCCCAGGACGGGGTCGGCGCAAGCTCCACCCAGGTGCGCCCGTGCCGGCCGTCGGCCCGGAGCCAGGCGAGCGCCCTGGCCACGTCCCGGTGGAAACGATCGCCGGACGGCGGGAGACCACCGCGCCCGAGATCGGCGGCCAGGGCCCTGCCCAGGCCGCTGAAACTCGTGGCCCTGCGGGATGCCAGCTCGACCAGGACGGCCACGCCGAAGGCGTCGGCCGATTCGCAACCCGAAAAGTCCAGCACGAAGCGGCGCGTCCCCGAACGGACCAGCTCCGTGAGTCGCTCTCCCAGGGCCCTGGCCCTGGAACCGCTCAGGTCTCCCTTGGGCCTCAGGACGGCTATGGAATCGGGGCACAGCTCCACGGGACAGCGCATCCGTTCGTCTCCTAAGGGATCGGGAGCGCGACCACGTGGATCACGCCTCGGTAATACCCCATCACGGCCGCCGGGAGACGGCCGTAGACGGCGACCCCCACGGCGAAGCAGAGGGCCACCACGACGGCATACTCCGCCAGGGCCTGCCCCCGGTCCTCCTGGAACAAGGCCTTCAGTCCCCGGCGGCGCCGCACCGCCAGGCAGGACTCAGGCGGCGCCGAAGGCACGCAGGTCCTCCATGCACTCGGTGGTCTCGTCCAGCGCCTCCGTGTCCTCGAGGTGCACGCCGGGGCGCACACCGCCCAGGACGCCGCGTTCGGCCATTTCCCCGATCACCACGGTGATGTTGTCGTGCCCCCCGCGGCGGTTCGCGATGTCCACCAGGACGCCGGCGGCTCGGTCCAGGCGGTCCCGGAAGGCCATCAGGACCTCCCGGATCTCCCGGTCCTGCACCAGGTCGTGCAATCCGTCGCTGCACAGCAGGTAGACGTCGCCCGGGCAGAGGTCCTGGACCTGGATCTCGGGCCTCACCACGGACTGGGTCCCCAGGGCCCGGGTGATGACGTGGTGGTGCCCCAGGGTCCGGGCCTCGGCACGCGTGACCTCCTGGGCGCGGAGACGCTCGTTGGCCACCGAGTGATCCGTGGTGACCTGCTCCAGCACGTCGCGGCGGAGGCGATAGATCCGGCTGTCGCCCACGTGGCAGAGGACCACCATGTCCTCGTAGGAATAGAGGCAGCATAGGGTCGTGCCCATCCGCCGGGGAAGCTGGCGCCGCACGCCCTCCGCGTGGATCCGCGAGTTCGTACGCAGCACCCATTCGTTGAATAGGCAGGTGATCATGGCCCGGAACCGTTCCCGCTCCGCCGGGTGCTCCACGGGGACATGGGTGGGCCGGCAGGTCTGCACCAGCTCCAGCATCCCCTCCACGGCCATGCGGCTCGCGACCTCTCCCGACTCGTGGCCGCCCATCCCGTCCGCCAGGATCATCAGGCCGTTCTCCTCGGAGATGGTGTAGGCGTCCTCGTTCACCTCCCGGCGGCGCCCCACATCGCTCTGGCCGTAGAACCGGACGTCCATGCGGACTTGCCCCCCGGGCCCGCGGGAGATCCCCGCTCCCTCCCACTTCGCTCAAGGCCCATGCCCGCGCCAGGGAACTCCCGCGGGCGGCCCCAAGCGGGCGCATGGCGCCCCGTCCCGAAGACTGCCGCCGACCCAGGCCTTGCCCCTGTCCCGTGGCGGATGCCCACATTTGTCGGGAAGCGCCACAGGGTGCGGCGGGCGCGGGAGGCCCTGACCGCAGCCGCCCTTCGGATGGATCGCCCGGGGTCTCGGCATGGCGGTCGCCCTTGCCCGGGTGAGGGGGGACAGGCATGCGACACATCAGGATGGGTGCAGGAGGAACGGCGGCCCGGGCCCTCGGCCTTGCGGTCCTGGTAGCCGCGGGGGCCGGCCCGGCCGCGGGCGACACCGTCGTGTTGCGAGACGGGCGGGCCCTGGAGGGCGAGGTCTCCGAGGAGGGTGACGTCCTCGTCCTCCAGCAGCGCTACGCCACGATCCGGGTCCCCAGGTCCGAGGTGGACTCCGTTCGACTCGACGAGCGTGCACCGACGGACCCCGGGACGACCCCCGAGACGCGTCCCGAGGAGCCCGTCCCCGGGGCAGGCTCCGGCACCAAGGCCGACGATACCCCCGCCGCGGGGATGCTCGCCTCCGCCGCCAGGCTCCGCAGCTCGAGGCGTCACGAGGAGGCCGTCGGCGTCCTGGAGCTGCTCCTTTCCCTCTACCCCGCCTCCCGGGAGGCCGGTCTCGCCCGTGAGCGCCTGGCCCAGTACCGCGCCGACTACCTGCAGTCCCTGGGCCTGATCGAGGTGGACGGTGAGTGGCTCACCCCCGAGCAGGTGAAGGAACGCGAGGGGAAGGTGCGCTACCTGGGCACCTGGCACGACCGGGCGGGGCACGAGCGCTGGCTGGCCAACAATACCTACTACGAGGGGCAGGTCCGGGAGAAGAACTTCGAGATCTGGACCAATGTACCGAATGCCGAGGACCGCTGGCTCGCCTGGCTGGCTTTCAAGACAGGCCAGGTCTACGAGGCCTACGAGGACATCTACGGGGTGAAGGACCGCGAGGACCCGGGTGTCATCCAGGTCGGCATACCGGAGTCCCGGGGAGATACCACCCTGCCCCGCCGCGAGACCGTCAAGGCCGAACGCGACCACGTGCGGATCTATGTCGCCCGGGACTACGTCTCCTACCTCCGCATGGGGGGGCCCCCGGGGGGGCTCGGGGTGACTCACACGCTCCGCGACCACGACTTCGTGCTCCACACCTACCTGCAGGACTCCACCGAGAGGTGGTCCGTCATGGCCGTGTATATCCACGAGATGGGCCACGTCTTCTTCAACCGCGTACTGAAGTACGGTCCCCGCTGGATCGACGAGGGACTGGCGCATTATTTCGCCCTGGGCCACTTCATGGACATGGGCTACGGCCGGAACGAATTCAAGGATGACGACTGCGTGAGGACCGTGGAGACCCTGCTGCGCGCGGGGGGCTATGACACCATCGGGGATCTCCTCCGCAAGGAGACCTACGCCCTGGGATTCGGCGGCCACCAGTATGCCGAGTCCTGGGTCTTCGTGAGCCTCCTCATGGATCGCTACCCGCGCGAGTTTCGCCGCTACGTCCGGGCCTTGCGGACGGACCGCACGACCGCCTTCTACGACTACTTCCCCGAGGACCTGCGCCTGGAGGATCAGCGCCTGGAACAGTTCGATGCCATGCGTCTGGCTACCTACCGCCAGACCCTGGCGGACCACCCTATCAACCCGGCGGTGACCCGGGAGGCACTCCAAGGGATACGCCTTCTCTACCGCTTCCCCCTCACGAACTGGACCGCCGCCCGGTTCATGCAGGACGTACTCATGGACACCCAGCTCGCCAACGTGAGCGACGCGGAGGTCCGCCAGGAGGTCCTGAAGGCCAGGCACAAGACCCTCCTGGGCCTCTTCGGCCGCGCCGAGGCCGACCGGATCGAGTTCGACTTCGACGACACCCGCAGCTCCACCAAGGGCCCCATCGCCGCCGCCGACGCCTGGCGGCGCCTGGCCATGGCCTACGAGGAGAAGGGCTGGACGGACCGGGCGCTGCAGGAATACCGGGCCATGGAACGGGCCTACCTCGCCCTGGACGTCATCGACGCGGTGGAGTACGCCCGGCAGCGGGTCCAGATGGTGGAATGCGGGCTGCGCGGCCTCCCCTTCGACCCGCGCCTGGTCCGCCACGCGCCCCGGATCGTCGCGATGCTGGGACCGGAGCTCGCCCGATTCCCCCACCCGGCGAGCCTCGTGGATCGGGCCCTCTCCCTGGCCGAGGGCCTGGAAGGGCGGTGAGGGGGCGGGCCCGGCGAGAGGCTATTCGCCCCTGGCCCCGCCTGGGTCGGGTTCGCCGTCCAGACCCATGGAAACCCGGCGGCCTACCACCACCTCGAGGCCCTCGTCGGTCTCCACGGGCCACCACCCTAGGTCCAGGTCCTCCAGGACCCCCTCGAAGACCTCCAGGGCGGGCCGGTCGTCGCAGCGCACCCGCACCGTCGTGCCGTGGGCGTCGTCCAGGCGCGCGGAGACCCGGACGCGCCGGCCTGTCCAGCGCGAGACCTCGAGGAGGAACTCGGCCAGGCCCTGGGGCTCCAGGTCCACCGTCACGCGGATCCCCGCCATGCCCGCGCGCACCTCCTGGCGTAGAGCCTCGAGCCTCGCCGCCGCGGGGGATTCGCCGGGTGTCTCGGAGGGTATCTCGCTCGCCGTGCCGCCTTGCGACACGACGGTCGGTGAGCCGTCCGAGAGGATCACGCGGACCGAGCGCCCCTCCAGGGTGAAGGCGTAGCCCTCGGGGAGCACCCGGGCGAGCACCGCGCGCAGGGTCTCCCCCTGGGAGTCCAGCCGCGCCAGGACCTCATCCGAGCGCACCCGTTCCAGGGCGCGGGGGTCCCACGAGATGGGGACCCCCGTGTGGTTGGCCAGCCCGTCGATGACCACCGGCAGTGGCCGGTGGGGCCAGGACACGCGGACGCGGCGATCCGACAGCGCCGCCTCGAGGACCTCCCGCCACCCCGCCTCCGGCAGTGCCAGGGGCACCGGACGCCTGGCCTCGGCCCGCATCCGCTCCACCTCGGGCTCCAGCTCCGCGATGCGTTCCACGCAGTGGTCGCACGCCACCTCCGAGAGCAGGCGGCTGTGCGGGTAGCCCCTCGCCAGCTCCCGGTAGGCCGACCGCGCCTCGCGATAGCCGGCGAGGGCCGCCTCCCGGTCGCCTCGCGCGTAGGCCACGTCCCCCGCGCCCTGGCTCGCGTGGAACCGGGCCAGGAGACCCCGCTCCTCCTCCGTCACGCCCGGGGAGGGCGTGCAGGCCCCCAGGAGGACGCAGGCCAGGACGGCCTCCACGCAGCGGCTCACGGCCTCAGCCCCCGGCTTCGCCGCCGGCCGGACTCAGCTTGTACTTCGCGATCTTGTTGTAGAGGGTGGTGCGGTCGATGCGCAGCTGCTTGGCGGCCTCGACCTTGTTCCAGTGGACCGCGTCGAGAGTGGCCTGGATGGCCTCGCGCTCGATGTCCCGCATGGGACGGAGCTGGAATCCGCCCCCGGCCCCGACGGCCTTGCGCCCGGGGACCAGGTCGCCGAAGACCTCCGCGGTGATGGTCTCGCCCCCGAGGGCGCAGGCCTTGCGGATCTGGTTCTGCACCTCGCGCACGTTGCCGGGCCAGTCGTAGGCCACGAGGATCCGCATCGCGTCGTCGCCGATCCGCAGGGCCATGCCACCCTTCTCCTCCGCGACCATCCGCAGGAAATAGTCCACCAGGAGCGGGATGTCCTCTCGCCGCTCGCGCAGCGGGGGGATGCGGATGGTCACCACGTTGAGACGGTAGTAGAGGTCTTCCCGGAATCGCCCCTCGGCGACCATCTCCTTCAGGTCCCGGTTCGTGGCCGAGATGAGCCGCACGGCCACGTGGATCACCTCGTTGCCGCCCACAGGGCGGATCTCCCCCTCCTGGAGGGCCCGGAGGAGCTTCTTCTGCATGTCCAGGGACATCTCCCCGATCTCGTCCAGGAAGAGCGTGCCCCCGCTGGCCTGTTCGAAGAGTCCCTTCTTGTCCCGGTCCGCCCCGCTGAAGGCCCCCTTCACGTGGCCGAAAAGCTCGCTCTCCAGCAGGCTCTCCGCGATGGCGGCGCAGTTCTCGCTGACGATGCGGCGTTCCTTGAGCGGGCCATTGTAATGGATGGCCTTCGCGATGAGCTCCTTGCCCGTCCCGTTCTCCCCCTGGATCAGGACCGGCACGTCGCTCTCCGTGACCCGGTCCAGGAGGCGGAAGATCTCCTGCATCTTGGACGAGGCGCCCACGATGTTGTCGTAGTTGAACTTCAACGAGAGTTCCTTGCGCCGCTCGTTCAGCTCCTCGCTGACCACGGCCAGGTCCGCCTCGGTCTTCTCCAGCTTCCTCTCCAGCTCGCGGTTCAGGCGCTCGATCTCCTCGCGCTGGTGCACGCTCTCGGCGAGGAGCCGGGCGTTCTCGATGGCCACGCTCACCTGGCGCGAGAGGGCGTAGAAGAAGGTGAAGAGGGTCTCGCTGAAGGCCTTCGTGGCGCTGTGACTGTCCACGTAGATCACCCCGATGATCCTGTCCCTGGCCTCCAGCGGGACGCACATGACCGTGCGGAGCTGCAACTCCGCGATGGAGGAGGACTGGGCGTCCACGTTGTCCTCGCTCATGGTGTCCAGGACCCAGACCGGGGCCCCGGTCTCCACCACCTTGTTCGGGATGGAGTGGCTGAAGAAGGTGACGTTCTCCAGGGTGTTGTTCTCGGCGTCGCGGGCCAGCCGGATGGCCAGCCGGTCGCCGTCGTCCAGGAGCATCAGGATGCCCCGCTCCGCCTGGGTGATGTCGATGAGCATGTCCACCACCAGGAGGAGGAGGTCGTCCACCTCCATGGTCGAGTTGACCATGGAGATGGCCTCCAGGAGCATCTGGATGTTGCGATAGTCCTTGGCGGTGTCCCCCACCACGATGCCCGCCAGGGCGTCCGTGCGCCGGGCGAACTCGCCCAGCCTGGGGTCCCAGGAACGCCAGCAGTTCTTCCCGTCCTTCTTGGCCTGGTAGAGGGCCTGGTCCGCCCTCCGGATCAGCTCGGCGGCCGAGGCGGCGTTGACGGGGAAGGAGGCGATGCCCAGGCTCACGGTGAGGCTTATGTCCTGGTCCGTGAAGGAGGCGTCGGCGATCCCGGCGCGTATCTTCTCCGCCACGACCTGCGCGTCCTTGGCGTCGGTCTGGGGGAGGATGACGACGAACTCCTCCCCGCCGTAACGCGCCGAGCAGTCCAGGTCCCGCGTGCGGGCCTTCACGATACCGCCCGTCTGGGCCAGGACCTGGTCCCCCACCTGGTGGCCGTAGCGGTCGTTGAGGATCTTGAAATAGTCGATGTCGGCCATCACCAGGGAGAGCGGCGTCCCCGTGTCCTTGGCGAACCGGAGCTCGTTCTCCAGGCACTGCTCGAAATAGGCCCGGTTGTATAGACCCGTGAGGGGGTCCGTGGTGGCCTGGCGATGGATCTGGGCGTTGACGATGGCCGTCGTGGCCTGCTGGGAAAGGACCTCGAAGACGGCTTGGAGCTCCGTGAAGTGGGTCCGGGGGCGCTCGAAGGAGTCCACGTACAGCGCGCCGATGGTGGCCCTCGAAAGCGGCAGGAAGAACCTTCGGCGCTCCCGGTCCCCCTTGCGCTCCTCCTTCACCGCCACGCGCAGGGGTATGGCCATGGCGGCCATGGTACGCGTCCGGATCGAGAGCCGCGAACCTCCCTTCAGGGAGGTCTCGCCCGCCAGGATCCGCTCCGAGCGCAGGGCCGTCTTGACCAGGTCGTCGACCGCGGAGCGCTCCTCGTCCGAGAGGCGCTCGTAGTCCGTCCGGTGCGACACCTTCGGGACCAGCTCGTTCTGGGCGTCGAACAGGAAGAGCAGCCCCCTCTCGGCGTCCGCCAGGGCCACGGTGCTCTCCAGGATCCTCGCCAGGGTCTCCTCGAAATTGACCGTGCAGTAGTTGATCTGGCGTATGACGTCATAGAGGATCGAGGACGACGAGTCGTCCTTGTAGGTCCGGGCCGCCTCCGGGGCGGCGGACTTGCCCGTGGGGGCCACCGGGACCGCGCCCCGCGTACGCAGCTTCTCCTTCAGCTCCTCCAGACCCTCGAAGAAATTGTCTTCGCTCAAACCGCGCCCGGTCCTTCCCTGGCCGCGATGGGGTGGTTCCAGACGGCCGGGGCAATGATAGGGGCCACCCCTGGCGGGATCAAGCGCGCCTGCTCACTCCAGGTAACGGGGCTGCGTGTAGGGGTCGGCCTCCGGAGGCGCCTTGCCCCGAGGCGCGGTCAGCTCGCGCCTCCTGTCGATGGAGACCAGCCTCACGTCGAACGCGGGGACGTCCGGGCCGGGGACGATCTCGCGCCACCGTGCCTTGAGCAGGGCCTGGAGCCGTTCGTAGGTCTCGGCCACGTTGACGCCCTCCCAGGTGGAGCAGGAGGCCCTGACCTGCAGCCTACCCTTGGGGTCCGAGGGTCGGTCCACCGCCACCCGGACCTCGTGCAGATCCCCCAGCCCCTCCACGTTCCGCGCGAGACTGAGCTCGATGGCCCGGACGGCCACGGCCACCTCTCCATCGGCGTTCGTCACGCGCACGAAGGCCGCCGCGTCGTCCACGGCGAACTCCCGCCAGGTGGCCCACAGGTTCACCGCGAACCAGAGGGAGCCGCCGGCGTACAGACCGTAGCGCAACCAGTCCCGGGAGCGCAGCCAGGGCCCCATCCGCCCCTGGTCGCCGAGGACGGCCCATACCGCGAGCAACCCCACGGCCGCGCCCACCGCCGCCAGGTTCACGAGGGTCACGCCACGCCTCTCCACGACGTCCATGGGAATCTCCTCCACGACCTAGCCTACGAAGTAGTCCTCGATGAAATGCGTGTCCACCCTCCCCTCCTGGAACTGGACGTGGTTCAGGACGTCGAGGTGCAGGGGGATGGTGGTCCGGATGCCCTCCACCACGAATTCCTCCAGGGCCCTCCGCATCGCTGTCACGCACTGGGGACGGTCGCCCCGGTGCACGATCAACTTGCCGATCATGGAATCGTAGTAGGGGGAGACCCGGTATCCCGCCATGGCGTGGGAATCCAGGCGCACCCCGGGGCCCCCCGGCGGGAACCACCGGGTGATGGTCCCCGGCGTGGGCTTGAAGTCGTCGTCCGGGTCCTCGGCGTTGATCCGGCACTCGATGGCGGCCCCCTGGATCCGCACGTCCTCCTGGCGCATGGACAGCCTCTCGCCCGCCGCCACGCGGAGCTGTTCCTTCACCAGGTCGATGCCCGTCACCATCTCCGTGACGGGGTGCTCCACCTGGATGCGGGCGTTCATCTCCATGAAGAAGTAGCCGCCGCTTGAGTCCAGGAGGAACTCGACCGTCCCGGCGTTGGTATAGCCCGCGGCCTGGGCCACGCGCCTGGCGTCCTCCCCCATGCGCCGGCGCATCTCCGGGTCCAGGGCCGGCGAAGGTGCCTCCTCCAGGAGCTTCTGGTGCCGGCGCTGGAGCGAGCAATCCCGCTCCCCCAGGTGGATCACCTGGCCGTGTTCGTCCGCCAGGATCTGGAACTCCACGTGGCGGGGCCTCTCCACCAGGCGCTCGATGTAGATGGACCCATCCTTGAACGCGGCCTCGGCCTCGGCCCGGGCCGCGTGGAAGCCGTTGACGAGGCTCACGTCGTTGTGGGCCGTCCGCATGCCCCGGCCGCCCCCGCCCGCGGCCGCCTTGATCATGACCGGGTAGCCGATCTCGTGGGCTACCCGCGCCGCGTCGGCCTCCGACGCCACGAGACCGTCGCTGCCCGGCACCACGGGCACCCCCGAGCGGCGCGCGAGGTCGCGGGCCCGCTGCTTGTCTCCCACGGCGGCTATGGCCTCGGGGGTCGGTCCGATGAACTTGATCTGGCAGCTCCGGCATACCTCCGCGAAGTGGGCGTTCTCGGAGAGGAACCCGTATCCCGGGTGTATGGCCTGCACGTCGGCGATCTCGGCCGCGCTGATGATCCTCGGGATGTCCAGGTACGAGAGGGTGCTGGCCGGGGGACCGATGCAGATGGCCTCGTCGGCGTGGCGCAGGTAGACCGCGTCCCGGTCCTCCGTGGAGTAGACGGCCACGGTCTCCAGCCCCATCTCCTTGCAGGCGCGGATGACCCGCAGGGCGATCTCGCCGCGGTTGGCGATGAGGACGCGGGAGAAGGCGGTCACGGCTCCCTACCCGGCGGGTTCGATGGCGAAGAGGTCCTGCCCGTACTCCACCGCCTCCCCGCTGGCCACCAGGACCTCACGCACGACGCCCACCACCTCGGCCTTGATCTCGTTCATGACCTTCATCGCCTCGATGATGCACAGGGTGGTGT